>JAEUSG010000017.1 GCA_016788315.1 Fibrobacterota bacterium
CTCTGGTGCATTATTAATTTTTATGGAAGCAGATGTGCTGCTACCGGCAATTGTGATCGCCTGAAGAAAATGAACTTTGCCGGAATTTATTTCTATGAGTGCTGCCATTATTGCTTCCCTGAATCTGATAATACAGCGTCGATTGTACTTACTATCGCCGTCCCTAAAAATAATCCGTAGAAGGCTCCCTGTTGTACAGAATAATACTGCGCAGCCCTGTTTGCATCAGAATAGGTTCCATCACTCAACCGTTCTGACTTTCGAATATTATAGGCCGCTGCATTAACCGCCAATCCTGCAACAGCCGCAGCCGCATATAACCATCCGCGCCTTTTCCCCTGTATAATTTGTCCAATACCAAGCGGAGCATAATTCAAAAGAGATTTTTTTGCAGGAACAACAGCAACCTTTTGGCGCCTGCCTTCAAAAAGCGCAACAATCTCCGGAGGAATCGTCATTGAATCAAGTACATAATCCGGCTTTACTGTAAGCAATTGATCAAATGTCTGTGCTGCCTTGTTATAATCTTCCAGCAAATAGCTTGAAAGTGAAGAGAGGACTAAAAACTTAGCCGAATCATCAGCAGTATTTACAGAGGACAACATTCCTTCAGAACACTCTCTTGCCAGAACAAATTCTCTGTTATCATACAGTGAATCACACTTTTGACTATATGTACAGACTGAAAATATTACCAAAATTAGAAAAGCGTATCTCATTCTACCTTTTTATCTTTTGCTACCAATTCATACCTTCGTTCTGCCGTTTGTCCGCCGATTAGTTCCACAGTGTCATAAACTGGCTTACAATATGGGTTATCCAGCATAATTACATGCTTTCCTTCAGCGAGGCGCAGCTCTCCCAGAAAAGGAGTTTTCCCTGCATAAACACCATCTACAGAAACTCTTGCCCACGTTTTAGAATATACTTTAAGCAACGATGGTTCTGCAGTAACTGAATTTACTTTCTGTGTGTCCGCTGTGACAACTTCAGGAGCAATTAATTGCCCTTCATTAGGTATTGTATCAACTTTAAATTTCTTTTCTCTTTTTACAATCGGCTTAGGTGCCTCGACATTAACGGAGTCTGCCATGACTGCAGCAGTATCAACTGGAATAACCGCAGGAGAATATTGCACTGTTCCACTATCCTCTTCGCTCCTCATAAAAAGGAAAACAGCAGCCGTTAAAACACTAATAGCTAGAAGCAAACCCAGCTTTTTCAGCTTCGAGAACTGCCCACGCCTCCTGAAAACCTTTTTTGCCTTAAACGCTATCTCTCTGTTACCTGGATAAAGCAGAAGAGCCTGTGAAAGAAGATCGATTTGAATTGAGGCAAAACGGTTATTATCAATAGCTGTACTGATTGCTTTTTCAACCCTATACGCACTTTCAGCACAAAAGTTCTCATGATTAAGACATAATTCACGAAACTCGTTATCAGGTGAACCAAAGCCAAAGGCTTCATTTAACAAAAAAAGTGCACTGAGAAGCTCATCAATAGAAACAAAACGATCTTCAGGATTATTTTTGAGACACTTATCGATAAGCTGCGAAAAAGTTCTGTTAACAGCCGGATTCAACAGATTCGCAGGAACATAGTGCCCTTCTGCGGAATTGCGAAGAGTTTTAGCTGAGGTTGCCCCGGCAAAAGGTTCGCTGCCAGTAAGAAGCCAATAACAAAGCACACCAAACGAAAAGATATCTGCCCTATTATCCACCTTACCACCCTCTATCTGCTCCGGAGCCATGTAACCGGGAGAGCCTAAAAGAGCTCCGGTCAGTGTGAGACGTTCATTTTCCTGCATACTTGCTATTCCGAAATCGGCAAGTTTAAGCGAACCATCACGACCTACAAGAATATTTTCCGGCTTCAAATCTCTATGCACAATATCAATAGAATGAGCAGCTTTTAATGCTTCCGCAACAAGCATAGCAATAAACACTGCAAATTCAGATCTGAACCCTTTTACAGAATTTCTGAAATCACGCAAAGTCCAGCCATTAACAAATTCGCAAGCTATCCATGAATCCTTCCCAGAAGGATCGATGCTGCAATCAAAAACCTTCACAACATTCTTATGATCAAGCTTTGCAACCGCTTCAGCTTCACGCCTAAGCCTCTCCAGGCTTTTCGGATCGCTAATCAGGTGGGGATGTAGAAGTTTTAAAGCAGCTCTGCGCTTAATTGAGTTATGCTCCGCTTCAAACACCGATGCAGACGCTCCTGAGGCAATCGATCGTATAATTTTATATGGGCCGTAAGAGAGATGTTCCATTTTCAATAAAATAACTTATAACGCCCATGACGGAACTGTTTCGACAACATCACCTGCAGGGCCATCCAGCTTGCCAAGCAGGAAATTCACTTCTTCGAGTAGCCTCTCTTTATCGCGCGGAAAGCGCCCTTCAAGCGGCCATGCATTACTGGAATGGTTGCATCGGAAAACGGTGCTTTTCAGTTCCAGCCGTTCTATCATCATTTTTATTTCCTGCAGATTTTCTCGGCGGGACAAAAGATGAAAGGAGCCTTCATCAACCCATTTTTTCAGCAGAGTACCGGGAACTGGAGTCATAGACAAAAACGAGAGTAGAGGCGGCTGCATTTTATTTAATGTTTCTGCACTTAAATGGGAATGATCTGCACTCCCCTCTCTGCCGCCTGCACCAAGCAGAACCATAACCGACTGTTTTATTCCTGCCGCAGCAAGCTTAATTGATGCTGCTATAGCATCTTCTGGCGTATCATGTTTATTAAGCTTTTTTAAAACAGCGACAGAACCGCTTTCAAGTCCTGTATATACTGTTGACAATTTCAATTGCCTGAAACGTAACAAATCCTCTGAACTTTTGTTCCCAACTGAAACGCTATTGGCGTAAATTGAAATGCGGACAATTTCAGGTAAGTTTACATTAACGCACTCAAGAATTTTTATTAGGTTGCCGGTTGAGATAGCCATCAAATCTCCATCAGCCAGAAACAGCCTCTTATAAGCAGAAACTTTGCCGCGAAGCTGCAGAATCTCACTTTGAAGATCCGTGAAATCTCTTTCAACGAATGGTGTTTTCTTATACATTCCGCAGAAAGCACATGAATTATGAGGGCAACCCTGAACGGCTCTTATTATTAAACTGTCTGCTTCTGCAGGTGGACGGAATAAAGGATAGTTCAACCTTTTACCTTATGAGATTCTCTTCAACAGCTCGGCAGACTGCGTGATAAAGCGGCAGATGACGTTCCTGAATGTCAGGAGTGGTCTCGCCCGGGCAAACAATTGCAATGTCTGCAAGAGGTGCTAATTTACCGCCATCCTTGCCTGTTAATGCAATAACAGTAAGACCTTTTGCTTTTGCAGTAACGGCAGCATAACAGACATTTTCAGCATTTCCGGAAGTGCTGATACAGAATAGAATATCACCTTTTCTACCAAGTGCGTTGACACTCTGAGCAAACACAAGAGCAGGATCAACATCATTTGCAAATGCAGTATTAAGACCTGCAAAAACAGTAAGAGGTATAGCCTTAAAACCAATCTGCAGATTTTCTGCGAGGAGCGTTCCGCGTGAAGCGGAGCTTTTCTTTAATGCCTCTTTCTCTGAAACAGGGAGAGGTCTTTTACTCATGAATCCTTTTAAAAATTCAGTAGCAATATGTTCACTATCAGCGGCGCTGCCGCCATTGCCGCATAAAAGCAGCTGCCTGTCGGCCTTAAAAGTTTCTGTAATAACATCTATTGATTTGCGGATTACACTATCAAGCGCACTTAAATCAGGGTATCTGCGTATGAGTTCTTTTACGAGCATATTATCCCTTTCCCTCAAAAAAAGCAGTAAGATCAGCTTCAATCCTTTCAAGCACAGAAACAGGAAGTTCAGCTATTTCACTCGCGCGGACATTCTCAAGAATTTGACCTGCCGTTTTGCCTCCTGAAACAACGCTTGAAACCTCTTTTCTTGACAATACATACTTTAAACAAAGCTGAGGCATGGTAATACCGAGTTCAACAGTATAGCCGAATAGGTAATCGGCAACATTTACAATTCTGTGAAGCTGCTCTCTTGGATAAAGAGTAGTGCGGAAATCATTACTATCGAAAAAGGTATTCTTGTTGTACTTACCTGAGAGAAGCCCTGCAGCAAGAGGAGCCTT
>JAEUSG010000526.1 GCA_016788315.1 Fibrobacterota bacterium
GACTCAGTACCCCCTTTCTTCTGTTACAATCCACTTGACTTTGGTCCTAACAAAGCAAGAAAACAAGCTGTTGTTGTTAGAACAAACTACACGCATAAAAACAGTAGCGGTCAGGATGATAGCACGAGTTCCGATAAGCGATTCATTGATGGGCGTACTAATCTTCAGAATGCAGTTGGCGATGATGGCGTTACAATTCAGGAACTAATACAGGTTTCCAGATATGGTAATCCCGGAACAGGAGCATATCGAACAACCTGCGGTTTGGAAACACGTTGCGCAATGTTGGCGCATACTGTTAATAAAGGAGAAGATCCACGCATTGCTATGATGTGGGTGGCACTCGGAAATCCCGATTACACCCCTTTTATTCCGGTCTGGGTCGAAAATGGAATTAAGGGGGACTTGTTGAACGTTCAAACAACCTACATCACGGATAGTCTCCACCACTTTATCGATTTTGCAACGATACTTTACAACAACAGAGACAGCAGTGATTACGATAAATACGTGAACCAGCGATTTGAACCTCTAGAGGAGAATTTCATAAATGCTGTTACTGAAGCCAGAAAAAGATGGTTTGAAAGTGGTTTCGTATATAGTGAAGCAAAGAGCATCTATACACATTCAGCAGCTACAGGATGGCAAACGCTAAAAACTATAAGCCTGCAATCCAAAATTAACAAACGTTCACTTAATAGCACCCCGACTATAACCAATATTCAAGCGCAGATTCAGGGGAATTCCGTCCTATTTTCTCACAATGGTAATGATCCTGATGGAAATATAACCAATACGCTCTGGGATTTTGGAGATGGAAATGTCAGCAATAATGCCAATCCGACTCATAATTATACATCAAGTGGAACCTATCTTGTTATGTGTAAAATAACCGACAATAACGGCTCGTGTAACGCTCGATGGAAGTATATTACCGTCTCCCCCACTCTTACAGAAAAACATTCCAATAATGATGTATTTAAAAACATACAGATAAGCCCCAATCCATTCAACCCAGGAACCTCCATTCAAATAGTAGGCGGTTATTCCAAAAATGATGTCATCAAAGTCTCAATTTTTAACAATTGCGGACAATTGATGGATACCTTTAAGTCAACATATTCAGGTAGCACATGCGTAATTAATTGGGATGCATCAAATCGCCCAGGAGGACTTTATTTTTTTAAAGTGGACAACGGTAAACAAATAAAAACAGCGAAAGCTATGCTCCTAAATTAGAAATATACCTTTCGGTATTTGAGGGGGCTTTTAGCAGAATACTTTTTGAATAGTTTCGAGAAGTAAAATGGATCATCGTATCCAACCTTTTCTGCAACCTCAGAGACATTCAGATTAAGCCTACTCAAAATAAGGGCTGCTTCGCTCATTCTGATTTTAATCAGATAGTCAATTGGCGATGTTCCAATGTGTTTTTTGAATTCTGCACTGAGACGTGAAATTGACATATTGAATCTGTCTGCCAATAAGCTAAGTGATAGGTCTTCAGAATAGTGTTCCTCCAGAAAGAGCTTAACCTTTAAAATTCTTTCCGGTACCATTACGCTCTTACGCTCATGCAGCACTCTGGCTATCTCTTTTATTGAATTGATGAAAAAGTTTTCGATAATTGTATTGTTGTAGTTAACATTGAGATTCAATTCATCATTCATAAGCTTCAGATATTTCTCAACAATAAAGGGCATAGAGAATTTGAAGACCTTATTGAGAGGAATATTGTGAGACGAAAGAATTTGAGCTACATCTCCCCCCTTTACATGAAACCAGGTATGTGCCCACTTCTCCTTCTGATTACCATAATGATGTATTGAACCAGGCTCCCATACAATCATTGAATCGCCTTGAAAATTTTCTATTGTTCCCTGATTGAGCACCTCGACTTGATTATAAAAGTACATAAAAAGATAGTCGTCATTTCCTTCATTTCGCTTAATAATACCAGGTGGCATATCTTCGTATATACCGTATTTACAAATAGTTATATGCTTTGAAGAGGTCTCTTTATTAAACGGATGGAAGTATTTTATGCATTTCATATACAGTAAGATAATACATAAATACAGTAGAATTCGCCATTCATTTTTTAAAGGAAATGCGTTATTATTACAGCATAGAATGGAGGTTCTAAAAAATGAAAGTTAAAAGACTAATCTGTCCAAGTCACGGTCAAATTGTAATGGCCGATCATGAAATCCCTGCAACACTCGGCGACACTCAGATTCTGGTTCGCCATACACATGGCACCGAAAAGCATGGCACTATGGAATCGTTCGTACACAAGCACGGCAACTCACGCGGTGCATACGATAACAAACGCCATATGCACACTCCTGGTGAGGGTGTTGGTTGGGCATACCCAATTCCACTTGGCAACATGCAGGTTGGATACGTCGAAAAAATCGGTGCGAAAGTGACACGCTATAAGGTTGGCGATCGCCTGGTAGCATTCTGCGGATTTGCTCCAATGTGGGTATACGAAGAAACAGATGGTTGGAAAATTGAAGAGTCAACAAATTGGAAATCCGCTACCTGCCTAGACCCCGCAACCTTTGCTTTCTGCGCACTCCGCGATGCAAACGTACGCATCGGCGACACAGTTGCCATATTCAGCCTCGGTGCCATCGGCATGACCGCCGTTGCACTCGCCAAACAATCCGGCTGTTCACTTGTTATCGCAATCGACCCGGTTGCATCACGTCGCGAAGCTGCACTAAAACTAGGTGCTGACATTGTACTTGACCCTACGGGAATTGACTGCGGAGGCAAATTGCGCGAACTCACATCCTGGAAAGGCGTCGATGTAGTTATCGAATACTCAGGCAGCGTACACGCACTAAATGCAGCCATGCGCGGTGTCGCATTCGGCGGCACAGTTGCCTGCGGCGGCTTTCCCGCCCCATATCCTGCAGGCCTTGATTTCGGCGGCGAAGCTCATATGAACCGCCCGAACATCGTTTTTACACGCACCGAGTCCGACCCGAACCGTGACCATCCCCGCTGGGATAACGCCCGTGTCCGCAACACCTGTATGGATCTGATAATTAACAACAAAATCAACGGTGATCTCATTGTAGGGCCGATTGTCCCATTCACCAACGATTTGGATAAAGTCTATCCAGGCATAGTTGCAGACCGCGAAGGCGGAATCAAGATGGGTGTTACTTACTAATAAACAAAAGGAAAATTATTATGGCTCTTATACAAAGCGTTGTTCTGCCAACTATCGATCCGCAGATGAAACTCTCTACCAAACACCTTGATGAACTCAAAGCTATCGGCT
>JAEUSG010000068.1 GCA_016788315.1 Fibrobacterota bacterium
ATACCAGCCAAGAGATGTGTTAAGAGAGTCTGTTGCAACCTGGTTTCCATTTATTCTGATTTCATATGGTCCGGGCATGGCAAATTCCAATGATGCTTTTCTTGGAGTTGTTGCAGTTCTGAAATAGCGTCTCATGAATATTGTTTGAGGATATTCCAGTTTGCCGTCAGCCGAGTCTGCACCCCAGATAGTAGCCGGTGTTTCTAAGAAACCGGCAGGACTGACTGTGTCCGGTTTTTGTCCCTTTACTGCCGCTTTCCATGCTGTATCGGTGTAGTCTAACGCCCACCATTCACCATCTGCAGAATCGATATAGAGCCAATCTTTTTCAGTACGTATTGAAAGCATTGTGTCTCTTTCAATTTTTTCGCCGACTTCACTTGGAAATTTTAGAAACATTCTTGAATAGGAGGCATCAGCATATGGGCCGGAGGTGATTCCATTCTTTGCTTTATCAAGAATGTCTCTGTTGATAGTATATGCTTCATCCTGCAGCTTATATCCTAGATCTTCAAACTGAAGCTGATATTCCTCTGCTTCAACATCAGTTACGCCTTCCGGGATTGGAGGAGTACGTAACGCCTCTTGCGAGAGGATTTCATAACACATGCTTCGTGTAAATAGAACTTCTGCAATCTTCTCCTTAGATTTCTTAATCCAGGAGTCCTTGATTCCGTATGCTTCGCCGATTTTAATGTTCTTGTAAAGAGAGGTTATCGCCAGATTTTCATATTCAACTAAACCTTCGCCCAGCAGGTGCACTTTATAAAAGAATCTTTTGTAACCATCGTAAGACGGGGGGATTGGTGCGCTTCTGGCAAGAGCCACAATTTCGGCATAAGTTTCACCTACATCAAACGAGAGTTTTGTGACAGCTGCGGATGCATCACTTTTGTATTTGTCGTCTAAATCATATTTAGCCGCCATTTCAAGAGTCTTAAGTGATAGTGCGATTGCTTTGTCCTGGTATGGTGCAATCAGCTGCAGTCTTTCCAGTGTTTTCTGGATTAGTTTCATCGCTCCCTGAGTTGAGTCTCCAATAGGGGTCGATGAAGCAATGTCAATCAGTCGTACATAGTTCTTAGCTGTTATATTAGGCAGTTTTGTAAGTTGTTGTCTGGATCTTTTTGTCCACTCATCTTCATACTGATACTGCAGTCCGAAATTGACATTCTGTTCATGTGCTTCAAGCGCTTTTACTGCAAGATATTTCTCAATTGCAGCGGCTATACCCTCTTCAAGATCCAGAAGTTTGTTGAGGGGAAGGTTTTTAGGTCTGTCACGTTTGAAAAGCGCTGTACCGAACTGTTCATACGTCTCACCGATTCTGTAGATCGCTTTAACTGTCCATTCAATCAGTTTGTAATTGCTGACTCGTGTATATGCTGATACAGCCTCTTCTATTCTCTTGATCCTGTTTTTAAGCTTGAGATTGTAATCGCCGCCATCAAGGGTGATCTGCTCTGCCTGAAGCTGTCTTATTTCGCCAATAGTAAATTGTGCCTTAGCAGCATAAAATGAGTTGGCTTTAATGTTCAGCCCCGCCTTTTTACCAGTCTCAATAGCGCGCTCCAGTTCCAAAGCAGCCTGGTCATATTTTTTCTGCATGTATGAAGCAATTCCGGTCATACAGATGGCCATAACAATACGCTCTTTGTCATTACCGTATTTCCTGCTGAACATACTGTTGATGCGCTCAACATTGCTCCAGTCTTCGAGTTTGCCGAAAAGCTCACCTGCTTTGAAAAGAACATCAGGAGCATCTTTGTCAGTAGGCCATTCAGTTGCGTAGCGCTCGAACAGTTTTGCCGCTGCGGAGAAGTCATCACTTTTCTCGTAGGCAATCGCCGCGTTATAAACAGCATCCTTAACCTGTGAGGATCCGGGAAAACGTTTTATCGCTTCAAGATAAGTTGCGGCAGCACGTGACCAGTTATTCAGCTGTTCGTAATCTTTTGCAATTCTGAAGTAGGCAGGCTCCAGAAATTTTGATTTCGGATAGTTTGCCAAAAGTTTGTTGTGAGAAAGTATCGCCTGCGTCCATTCTCTTTTTTCTTCACGCATTAGAGCTACATTGTAAAGTGCAGCATCTGCAATTACAGCTGATGGAAATTCAATGTATATGCGTTCAAATTGATCAATAGAGCCGGTTATGTCTCCTGCTGCTTTGAGTGCTTCGCCCTGTCTGAAATATGCTTCTGTCAAACGTACAGCAGCTTCTTCCTTGTCAACACCTGAGACGGCAGCATCTTTTAGTTTGCGGTACCATTCCTGGGCTTCAGAATATTTCTTCTCTTCATAAAATGTCTGTGCTGTCATTTTAATCGCTTCGGAATACTCACCTGTTTTTTTATGGTGATCCACTATGCCTATGTAAGCTTCTCTCGCTTTGTCGTATAGGCGGTTGTTGTAGTAAGTGTGACCTTTAAGCATTATTATTTCCGGGATTCTCTTGCTTGTAGGTACTACGTCAATGTAGTTGTTTATGGCACCTAATAAAAGCTGAGTTGCAGCTGAAAGCTTCTGTACTGATGCTGTATCGATACCTTTATCATTTAGTGAATCCCTACCGGTCGAGTCAATTTTGCCGGAATAACGTTTTTCAGTAATGGGTCCGGAAGGTTTTGTAGCACTGTTTTTTGCAGTACCGGCACAACCTGAAATAATAATGCATAGTGCAGAGATAAGAATAATGGTATTAGTGTGCATTTTCTGCACCTCCCATCTCTTTCTCTTTTTTCAGAAGCTGCTGTGCAGATACAATGGCGTTCATTGCTGCCGTTTCGCGATAACGGGAGTTTTTATAACGCCTTGAAACTTCCATATACTGTTTTGCAGCTTCGAGGTAGTTACCTTCTCCAAAGAGTATTTCTGCAATTGTATAATGACAATCTCCTGCCTTTTCCTTTTCGGGATAGGTCTTAATGTAGTCCCAGTAGTAGTCAACGGCCTGTCTGTATAGATCCGTACTCTTTTTCTCTATTGCCATGGAATAGGTATAGCTTGCTGCATCAAGCAGCGCAATTTCAGAAAGAGAGTCGCCGATTCTTACGGCAGCAGAATCATGTACAGCTTTTGCCCATTCGGAATTTCTATTGTAACGTAAAAACAGCTGTCTGCGGCCTTCGTTGGCGGCAGGGATTTGCCCTTTTTGCTCATAGCAGTCAATCACACTTGCCATAACAAATGGGAGATCTCTGTATTCCGGATATTCCGATTTCAACGCCTTGTAGGTTTCAATAGCCTCTG
>JAEUSG010000075.1 GCA_016788315.1 Fibrobacterota bacterium
TGCCTATTCCTCTTGTCCATAATGAATCGTTCAGCTACGCCATCTCTGCAAGAGGTAATGAATTTGACAATGGCCCGAGAACACTTTTTACATCTGTAAACGTTTCTCTGAGCACTGTGAAATGTGATACGCTAGACCGCGGCACTCCCGGCTTCCTTCAAATGATCCTTGCAGAAACTGACACTTTGGGTAATATTTACTGCCTTACAACAACCGACAGAACCTTTAAAATTTACAAACCTGATATTTCAATAAAGACTTCTGCTCCCCTGCCTGCACTGCTTCCATGGAATCAGCTTTACAGAAAAAATGGAATGACCGTATTGACGCAGTTTGAACGCTGGGGAACACGTTTAATGATGATAAATGATTCCGGCATTCTTTCTGACTCCTTCACTCTAGCGAGACATGACAACTGGGTAGCGCTTCGGGATACATTTTTGTGCTCACCCACTGTCAACGGCTATGAAAAGTTTAGCCTGACTGACGGTAGATATCTGGGTACAGTAGACCTGTACTCAACATTTAACTGTCCCCGTACTGTACCCGAGATCTTCAGCGCAAAAAATGGAAGAATGTTTATAGAATCATCCTGTTATCCAGGTACACTTATAGCTGAGAATCTGTACTCAAACGGATTTACCCACATAAAGCTTCCCATGACTGGCAGCGCATTGGATTTTGAAGATGCTGACAATAAATTCATACTTATGAAATCAACGACAACTGATTCTTCAGTAACATATGCTACATTAAATCTTCTCTCTGCAGATGCCTCTCTTTTAAGAAGAGTACAGATTGAACTTCCTCCCAACACAAATCTCAGCGGAAGATGTTCGATACTGCCCAACGGTTTTGTTGTACCAATATCTCATGGTCAACTTTTAAGGTTTACTTACAGATAAGCAGACTGTACTCAATTTGAGGACAGATAATCTAATGTAATTCATTATGTCATTGTATCTTTACATTATTGAGATTAAATTTAAAACATGAATAAATCTCTATTATTAATTTTATTGTTGGCTACAATATCACAAGCCGCGCCTTCACAGTATAGAATCAAGCAAATGGATCACAATCTTGCATTCATGATGGATGGCTATGCAAACGAATGGGATGAATCATACTTCATAGATTCTTTACGTTCAGATGATAACGTTATGGCACGTAGCACTTCAATCCCTTGTTGGACGCCCTCG
>JAEUSG010000113.1 GCA_016788315.1 Fibrobacterota bacterium
CGTATATCATTAAGGATAAAAAGCGTCCTACAACGGTTAAAACCCGTATTGTCGCTCATGGGCAGCAGGTGGTCCGTTTCGATCATGAACTTTCAGATGACATAGATGGTAATGTAGCGAAAGAGGTAGAAAAAAGAATTAAGGCATTAATTGCATCCTCTTCAGCAATGGTGGTATCTGATTATTGCAAAGGGGCTGTCACACCGCTTCTATTGAAATCGCTTATTCCTGCTTCACGCAGCAAAAAACTTTTTGTATCTGTAGATCCTAAAATTAAACACGCCGGTGATTATGAAGGAGCTTCTCTAATTACTCCAAACCGCAAGGAGGCGGAGGAACTCACAGGAATTAGAATTCGTGGTGAGGAAGATGTAAAAAAGGCGGGCTGGAAACTTCAGAAAGAGCTTTGTCTTGATGCCTCTCTTGTAACAATGAGCGAAGAGGGGATGGCTCTTTTCGAAAAGGATGGCACATATACCCGTATTCCCACAATGGCCAGCGAAGTCTTTGATGTAACAGGTGCCGGTGATACTGTAATCAGTGCATTTACTGCATTTGCGTCGGCAGGTGCCAGTATGAAGGAGGCTGCCTACCTTTCTAACTGTGCGGCAGGCATTGTAATTCGCGAAATGGGTACAGCGGTTACAACTGTTAAGGAAATTGGATCAAATCTCTTTGCAGAATAAGTTATAATAATAAAAGTCTTTTGTTTCTCAATAATTCATACTATATTAGTAGGAATAGGCAAGTTGTATTCTAAAGGAGGATTATATGAAAAGTTTAAAAGCAATCTTAGTGCTCTCTGCACTACTTTCAACATCGATTTTTGCAGACCTTGCTGATGACATGCAGAAGCTGGTAGGAGACAATGCTAAAAATTACATCCATCCGCTAACTAATAGCATAGGTGTATCAATGAACAGCGGGTGGTATAACTCATCAAAGAGTTATTCATTTATGAAGGTTCCAGTCGGTGTTCAAATCTACTTTGGCGCCGGCTTCTCAATGGTAGACGACAAGCTGAAAACTTATGATTTTAACGGTGCAGTGGCTACATCAAACCTGAACTTAGGTGCTCCACTATCTTCTCAATTGCCGGATACTCTTAGAATACTAGAACCCAACGTACCAACTTCTGTTGGAGTAAAACAGGAGAAAAATTATACATTCAGAGCACTTCTTGGGCAAAATCTTGACACAAATTCTTTGGGGCTTGCCTGGACTTCTCTGCATGATTCCGTAAAAAATAAAGTTGTTCTCACAATGCCAGGCGGTCTTGATCTCGATTATCTGCCTGCCATGCCTCCAGTTGTAGGCCTTAATCTTGGATTGCCATACAAGATTCAACTTGGTTTGCGTTATATGCCTACAGTTGAGATTCCGGAACTAGGAAAAATCGGGATGTTAGGCGTCAAAGCTCAATATGAATTTACACAGTGGATTCCAGTTATTGGCAGTTTACCTTTTGTACACACTTCAGCAATGTATGCATTCAATAATGTCAATCTGTTTGATATCATGAAGCTTCAGAATTGGACCTCCATGGTTAATGTTTCTGCTGATTTCAAGTTCGGTGTAGGCCTTGGAGTATATGGCGGATTTGGAGTTGAAGGGTCTACAATGAAACTGGATTATACTGTTCCTGTCGAATATACTGGGCTGGGTGGTACAAAAGTAGAGTTGGAGGATAAGGGCGACAATTTCCTTAAAGCGCTGCTTGGTGTTCGCTTATCATTTACAATCTTTGATATATATGGAGATGCGACATTTGCTGAAACTAATTCATATCATGTGGGTGTCTCATTGGGGTTGAATGGATTGTAAAACTAAACACTTTGATATTTGAGTAA
>JAEUSG010000114.1 GCA_016788315.1 Fibrobacterota bacterium
TTATATAAGGATTCGGGTGCTGTTCAAAAGGAAGGCTGATATTGAGACCGACAGTCGGAGCCTTACCCAGAAAAGCGCCCTTGTTAGCCGCCTCCATCATACCGGGACCGCCGCCGGAACAAATGTAAAACCTTTTTTCAGGATCCTTGATTTTATTAGACCAGTCAGTAATACGTTTTGAAAGTTCAACACATGAGTCGTATGCCTTCGAAGCATTCAGCCACTTTTCAGGAATTACACCAGGCAGCAGCTTCTGTTTTTTAGACTCTTTCACACTTACAGTTCTCGCCGAACCGAACATCACAATGGTGTTTTTAATGCCGGCAGCCTTAAATTTATCCTCAGGATGGATGAATTCTGCCAGAACTCGCAAATAACGGGCTGAATGACCGTGCAGGAATTCCTTGCTGTCGTAGGCTTTAATTAACTGTGGTTCTTTCTTTGGCATTGTATAAACTCCTAATGTAAGTTTGTTGTCAACCTTTGTAATCGAAAAGTGCACGAAGCCCCTTTTCAATTGTGAAATCCGGTTTGTAACCTAGAACATTTACCGCTTTGTCTATTGATGCGCTGCTGTGCCTGATGTCTCCAGCTCTAGCCTCTTTAAAAACTGGAGCGACCTTTCTTCCTAGTATTGTACACATTGTTTCAAGCAATTCTACCAGTGAAACTGTTGCTCCGGTTGCTATATTGAATACCTCTCCCATACCGGCTTTATCTGTGCGCATTGCAAGCAGATTGGCCTTAACAATATCCTTTACAAAAACAAAATCCCGTGTCTGTTGTCCGTCGCCGAATATTGTAGGAACTGCTCCGCTTTTTAAGACATCTGAAAACTTTGAAATTACACCGGAGTACATTGAGGTGGGATCCTGACGGGGACCATAAACATTAAAATAGCGAAGACAAACAGTCTGAACTCCATAAAGTTTAGCAAAAACCTGCATGTAATATTCGTCTGTAATTTTACCAATTGCATATGGAGACTCCGGCTCCGGTCTCATGGTTTCAACTTTAGGAAGTTCCGGATTATTACCATAAACTGCTGCTGAACTTGCAACAACAACACGTTTCACCCCGTTAGCCCTTGACGCAGCAAGCACGTTCAGCATTCCGGTTATGTTAACCTCATTATTCACGAAAGGTCTATCAACAGACTCGAACACAGATACTAAGGCAGCTTCGTGAAATATAAAATCGACACCCTTGGTCTCTCTGTAAAGTGTATCCAAATCACGTACATCAGCCTTTACAAACTTGACTTTATCGCGAATGTGTGCAATATTCTTTTCATATCCTGAAGAGAGATTATCATAACAAATGACCTCATGTCCTTCAGATACTAAAGCCTCTGCAATGTGTGAACCGATAAATCCGCAACCGCCAGTGATTAAGTATTTCATATTAATAGTGTTCTCCTGAATCAGAAAATAGTTATTCGAACAAATCCATTTTAAAAGAAATTTATAATATCATTTTTGTGCTATAATTTATCACTTATTGCCAATTTACA
>JAEUSG010000151.1 GCA_016788315.1 Fibrobacterota bacterium
TGGCGGAGCAGGCTTTTTAACCTGTCTTAAATGGGAGCTTTGCCGTAAAGCGGAAGGCGACCAGAAATACATTATCTGTAATGCCGATGAAGGCGATCCGGGCGCATTTATGGATCGTTCCCTCCTTGAATCTGACCCCTATGCAGTTATCGAAGGTATGATGATTGGAGCATACGCAATTGGTGCAACAGAAGGTTACATATACTGCCGTGCAGAGTATCCGCTTGCTGTTGAAAGGCTCAATACAGCTATTGCTGAATGTACACGCCGTGGTCTGCTTGGCGAGGGAATCCTTGGCAGTTCGATGAAGTTTACTCTCAAAATATCACACGGTTCTGGTGCCTTTGTCTGCGGCGAAGAGACCGCTCTTATGCGGTCAATTGAGGGCAAGCGCGTTGAACCAAGACCAAGGCCGCCATTTCCCGCATACAAGGGACTTTGGGATAAACCTTCAGTGTTGAATAACGTTGAAACATTTGGCAACGTTCCGTTAATATTGAAAAATGGTGCCGACTGGTTCCGTTCTGTCGGAACAGATAAATCTCCAGGAACCAAAATCTTTGCACTTACCGGTAAAGTTAACAATGTGGGACTTGTCGAAGTAAATATGGGAATTCCACTAGGCGATATCATTTATGATATCGGTGGCGGTATCCCTGGTGGGAAAAAATATAAAGCGGCTCAGATTGGCGGACCTTCCGGCGGCTGCATTCCAAAAGAACATCTCAATGTGCCTGTCGATTATGAGTCTGTGGCCGAACTTGGCGCCATTATGGGTTCCGGTGGTCTTATCGTTATGGACGAAGACACCTGTATGGTCGATATGGCCAGATTCTTCCTTGAGTTTACGCAGGAAGAGTCATGCGGCAAGTGTACTCCATGCCGTGTTGGTACCAAAAGAATGCTTGAAATGCTTGAGCGCATCTGCAAAGGTGAAGGTAAAGAGGGCGATATTGAAAGGCTGCTTGAACTCGGTAAAGAGATTAAGGAAACCTCTCTCTGCGGACTTGGGCAGTCTGCACCTAACCCTGTTTTGTCAACTATCCGTTATTTCCGTGATGAGTATGAAGCGCATATTCGCGACAAAAAGTGTCCGACAGGAGTCTGTTCATCATTGATTACAGCTCCATGTAATAATGCCTGTCCGGCCGGTGTTAATGTTCCGGGATTTGTTACTCTTGTTGGTGAAAAGCGCTACGAAGAGGCTCTTAAGATGCATCGTGAAAGAAATCCTCTCGCAGCCGTATGCGCATCGGTCTGCTTCCATCCATGCGAAAGCAAATGCCGACGTGTATCGCTCGATTCGCCTCTGAATGTACGTGCTGTGAAGAAATTCATGGTAAGTAAAGAGAAAAAAAAGGTGCTGCCTGAAGTAAAGGTAAATAAAGTCAACGCCAAAAAGAAAATTGCTGTTGTCGGTGCCGGTCCTGCCGGGTTATCATGCGCATATTTCCTTGCCCGCCTCGGTTACAAACCGACCATCTTTGAGGCAACTCAAAAGGCAGGCGGAATGCTTGTTCAGACCATACCTTCTTACAGACTCAGCAGAAAGAGTCTTGAAGGCGAAATTAAGATGATTCAGGATATGGGAGTTACCATAAAAACCGGTAAAGCACTGGGCAACCATTTCACTCTCAAATCTCTTAAAGCTGAAGGATATGATGCGGTATTTGTCGGTGTCGGTGCGGCTCTGGGAGCCAAAGCCGGTCTTCCGAATGAGGATGCTGACGGTGTGGTTGACGGCATCCGATACTTACGCGAATTTAATCTTAAAGGCAAAGTTGCAACAGGTAAACGCGTAGCAGTCATCGGCGGCGGAAATGTCGCTATGGATGTTGCAAGAACTGCAAAAAGACTCGGCGCAAAAGATGTAACAATTGTTTACAGACGTACACTTGATGAAATGACCGCATACAAAGAGGAAATTCATGAGGCAAAGGTTGAGGGAGTGAACTTTGAACTCCTTGTAGCACCTCAGGAAATCATCCTCGAAAAAGGTAAAGTCACGGGTGTTCGCTGCAGCAGAATGGAACTTGGCGCTTTCGACAGAAGCGGCCGCAGAAGACCGCAGGAAAAGGGTGAAAGCTTTGTTCTTGAAGTCGATCAGGTCGTCACAGCTATCGGTCAGTCGGTTGCAGCAGAGCAGATTAATAACGGAATAGCACTCAAAATGAGCAGA
>JAEUSG010000197.1 GCA_016788315.1 Fibrobacterota bacterium
AAAATGGAAGAGTATCAAGCTGTAAGAAGTTTTATTAATAGTGTAGTAAAAGCTGATAATGTTCAGTACCTATTCTATACAGAATAATACAATATTATGGCTAAATGGTTTCCAATATCCTGATAACTTTCGCAATATTAATTTCCTCAGCCCTGATTGGGGCTGTTGATAATAATCTTTATGATATCAGAGGTGCAGAAAAAGCAATCGGGTTGAGCAAAAGTGCTCTAATCGATAATGGATACAAACTACTGCCGTTGAAATGGCATGTTTTCAGAGGCATTACACTCTTCGGTTGTGAAACACTTCAAGTTTACCAGGTAATCCGGAAAAATAATCAAGGTTGCAGAGAGTTGGTTGCTTTTCGCAACGACAGGGTTGTCTCTGTTGAAGCACGGTTTGAGGCCTCTGCGATAGATTTAAAGGATCAAATTCTGAAGCCGGCACTCGTTTATTATGGCGTGCGAAATTGTGTAAAACATTTTCACGTAACGCAAAATTTCAAGGTAAACGGCTGGCTGCTTAAAGGCAAAAAATCAATAGCAGTTGTTACAAACGGCTCTTTCAAAGATAATCTTGCGCCCGGCTGGACCAAGTTACGTGTGTTTGATGCAAAGTTTTTCCATTTCAGAAATCAGCACACTTTTTGGCCCAACGATTATGGCCCTGAACGACTTATTTTGCGCTGAAAATAAAATTATGTATATTAGTAATATGCGTAAGGCACATCACACTGATATTTTTAGGAGATTACCTGGCTATGGAACTTCCATAGCCGGTCGCCTTAGCTGTTCTTTGCGGTAATATCTGCTCTCTTTTAGGGCGGGTATCTCGTTTTCATCTTATAAATTTATCACAATTTTTTGGAGTTAATTATGAAAAAGGATAGAGTATATATATTTGACACGACGTTAAGAGATGGCGAGCAGGCGTTGGCATCCAGTCTTTCTGTCGTTGAAAAGATACAGATAGCCAAGCAGTTGGAAAGAATGAAGGTAGATATCATTGAAGCAGGCTTTCCGGTAAGCTCTCCAGGTGATTTTAATTCGGTTCAGACTATCGCAAAAGAGATTAAAAATTGTACAATTGCCGGTCTTGCCCGTGCTGTCGAGAAAGATATAAAGGCTGCGGCTGATGCTGTAAGATTGGCTAAAAGACCCAGAATTCACACATTTCTTGGAACTTCCAAACTGCATCGTGAAAAAAAGCTGCGTAAGGATCAGGATGCAATAGTTGAAATGGCTGTAAGCGCAGTAAAATATGCCCGCCGTTTCTGTGACGATGTTGAATTTTCATGCGAAGATACCGGAAGAACAGAACCTGAGTTTCTGTTCAGAATAGTCGAAGCTGTTATTAAGGCAGGTGCAGGTACTGTGAATTTGCCGGACACGGTAGGTTATACTGTGCCGACAGAATTTAAAAGAATAATAAGTTCAGTTTTTGCTAATGTTCCAAATATTGACAAAGCTATCATCTCTGTTCACTGCCATAATGATCTTGGGATGGCTGTCGCTAATTCAATTACAGCAGTTGAATGCGGCGCGCGGCAGATTGAGTGTACAGTAAATGGAATAGGCGAACGTGCAGGTAACTGTTCTTTGGAAGAGGTAGTAATGGCCATGAAGGTTCGACAGAGCCTGTTAAAAGTGGACACAAATATCGATACAAAAGAGATAATGAGAAGCAGTAGACTTGTTTCGCGTCTTTGCAATATGCCGGTTCAGCCAAATAAGGCAGTCGTAGGTGCAAATGCCTTTGCTCATAGTTCAGGTATACATCAGGATGGCGTTTTGAAAGAGAAGACAACCTATGAAATCATGAGGCCGGGAGATATAGGACTTTCTGAGAATCAGCTGAATCTGACCAGCCGCAGCGGCAGACATGTGATTAAACACCGGCTGGAAAAGTTGGGTTATGGTGAAAAAGATTACAAGCTTGAGGACATCTACACCAAGTTCCTGGAACTGGCAGATAAGAAGGGTTCCGTTTATGATGACGATCTTGAAGCTTTGGTTGTTTTAAAAGAGGGCGCATCACAGGATACTTATTCTATAGATTATCTCAATGTGACTTCGGGAACAAAGGTAATTCCCACTGCAACAATTATTATAAAGTCTGCCAAAGGGTTGGTTCAGGAAGCAGCAACGGGCGATGGACCTGTTGATGCTGCCTGTAAAGCTATTGAGCGTGCAACCGGCATCTCTGTTAATCTCACCGATTACCGCATATCTTCTAATACGGGGGGTAAGGAGGCTGTCGGTTGTGTAAATATTATTGCTCAGTATGGAGATTACCGTCTTCATGGTGTTGGTTTGTCAACTGACATTGTTGAAGCATCTGCTTTGGCATATCTTAACGTGATTAACAAAGTCGTACGTCTGTGTGAAGTGCGCAAGGCGAAAAAAAAGAAATAGTCAAAAAACTTAACATATAACCATTCAAAACGGAGAAATGAAAGAATGAATCAGCTCGCAGTAGAACTGAACACAGTATTGCAGAAGGAGAGTCCGGCAGTTTATGAAATGCTGTCTGATTTCGGTAAGAGGATCTATTTTCCTAAGGGTATTCTTCACCAGGGAGCTGAAGCGAAAGCAAAGGCGAAAAAATATAATGCTACAGTAGGAATTGCTGTTGAAAATGGCGAAGCTATGCATCTTAAGTGCATTAAGAAACATCTTCCTGCTCTAAAAGCTGATGAAATTTTCCCTTATGCACCTCCTCAGGGTTTGCCTAAACTCCGTGAACTCTGGAAAAAGAAGCTGCTGGAAGAAAATCCTTCAATGAGGGATAAAACTTCCTCAATGCCTATAGTAACAGCAGCTATCGCTCATGGACTTTCAACAGTGGGAGAGTTGTTTGTAGGTAAAGGTGATGCGCTTATTGTTCCGGATCAGTATTGGGATAACTATCCTCTTACATTCTGTGTTAGAAATGAAGCTGAACTCTTTACTTATGACACATTTACGCCTGCCGGCGGTTTTAATGTTGCTGCTTTTGAGGCTGCAGTAATGAAGCATGGAATGCCAAAGAAGAAAGCTGTTGTCATTCTGAATTTCCCAAATAATCCAACCGGCTACTCTGTTTCTAAAGCTGATGGTGAGGCTCTTGCTGCTGCAATCAAGAGGTGTGCAGAGGCAGGTATAAATATGGTTGTCATCCATGACGATGCATATTTCGGTCTGGTTTATGAAGATGTAGCTCTTGCTGAATCTCTCTTTGGTTTGACCGCAAATATTCATGAACGGGTACTGGCAATTAAACTTTGCGGTGCTACAAAAGAAGAGTTTGTATGGGGATTCCGTACAGGTTTTATCACATACGGTGTAAAATCTGCCAATGCCGAGGCAGTTTTTGGTGCTCTTGAGAAGAAGACAATGGGTTCCATCCGTGTGTCTATCTCAAACAGCCCGCTGCCTTCGCAGACTCTTGTTCTTAAAGCATTGGAAGATGCCGATTTCAAGAACGAAAGAAAAGAGAAGTTTGAAATAATGAAAGCACGTGCTCTTAAAGTAAAGAAAGTTCTCCAGAACCCCCTTTACAATGAGTTTTGGGATGTTTATCCCTTCAATGCAGGCTATTTCATGTGTGTAAAACTCAAAAAGAGTTCTGCAGAAGCGCTTCGTGTGCATCTGCTTGACAAGTACGGAGTAGGTACTATTGCTACAGGTGAGAAGGATTTGCGTGTAGCTTTCTCAAGTGTTGAAGAGTCTCAAATTGAAGATCTTTTTACATGTATCTATAATGGAGCCAAAGACTTAGCATAGTTTTGATATGGTTTGTATCTGTATGAAGGGAATATCCTAAACAGGATATTCCCTTTTTTGTTTAATACCTGTCCTGCCATATGATATTTTAAGCGTATAATATTAAAAATCACTATATCCGAAAAGGAGAGATTTATGAGGACTCTTATAATTTCTACGCTGCTGCTTTTGTCGGCACTTTCGTACAGTATTCCTACTTTTGTCAGAAATCCTGCTATGACGGCAGATGGTAATGGTTCGTATACTATTACTTTTGAGCTAAGTGAGAACAGCGACGTTGAGGTCTCAATTGTTGATACAAGGGATTCTTCTGTTGTTAGACATCTGGTTGCAGGTGTTTTGGGTACAAATCCTCCTCCGCCATTGACAGCAAATTCACTTTCTCAGACGCTAAAATGGGATGGCACAGATGATTTCAAAAAGGCTGTTTTAGAGCCTAATATGCTTAGTGTAAGAGTCCGTGCCGGTATGGTTCCCCGCTTAAATGGATTTGCAGGTGAGAATCTGTACGGCGGTTCCGGAACACTTACAACGGTCACCGATCCTGCTAATGGAAATGTTTACGTTCTGGATAACGGTGCAACAAATTACGGTAAACAGCCTTTTCTCCGTAAATATGACTCTAAAGGGAATTATCTGAAAACTCTCTATCCGCCGCCGGCTAATCTTCCCGCTGATTCAGTTAAATCATATGGCATAAACATAACAGCAGATGGAAAATGGGTGCCTAAGTCATATTACGTAAATGGAAATGGTCTACACTTCGGTAGGATGGTATATGAAGGGGCAACGATTTTCGGATTTACAGCAGATAAAAAAATAAGGATAAATAGCCCCAAAAGCGGATTTCATAACATTGACACCAACGGCTGTTTCACGGATACAGCTTACAATGCGATCAGATACAAAACTTTAGCTGTATCGGCCGATACAAATCCTCCAATGTTTAAGACACAAGCAAGCTTTAATTCAGCGCCTTATATATTTGAGCGTGTGGCAGTTAACAGGAAAAACGATTGTGTTTTCTGGAATGGAGGCCGCGGTTCAAGTGGTGTATATCTAAGCGATTGGAAGAATCCGGTAATCAGACCGTTACCTGAAGAGCTGGACAATATAACAATTGGACCGGATGGAAGATTCCTGTATGCTTGGAGTATCATAGGTCAGTCTGTATATGGAAACGCTTTCATTAAACGATATTCAGCATCTACTTTTGCAGCCGCTCCATATGGCACTAGCGGAAGCAATAAAGCAACAGGTCAAATCGCTTATGAGTGGGGCTGGGCAGGTACTCCAGGTAATCACCGTGGAATCGCTGTTGGTTGGCAAAATCAGATAGCGGCATTTACCGAAGAAGATTATTTATTTCAAGTCAAGGACACAGGTGGAACGCTTTCCTCTATAGGTAGAGATGGACCGCTAGTAGGTGATTGTCGTAAACTTGTGACTAGTGAACTCTCTATTCTTGGCGCATACGCAAGAGAGGGAATGATGTCAGTTAAGTTTGATCCCGCTGGCAACTATTATGTCGGACTTCGGAAATTACAGAGTCCGATTGTCCCTTCCGGATTTGCTTCAGATGCTTCTTTCAAAAATATTGGATCAGTTGTAAAATTTCATCCTGATTCAGTAGGCACGTATAACCCTGTTACTAGAATTTTATCTGGTCACACTAAGATATATCCTCAGCCTTTTGGTCCATTTACCCAGTTCTTTAACGGCTCCGATCCTCTGAATCTCGGCGATCCAGCCTGTACCTGCCGTAACAGTTATTTTGATGTGGATCCATATGGCAGAATTTATGTGCCTAATGGTGTTACATGTCAGGTTTATGTAGCAGACAATGCAGGAACAAATATCGCTGTTTTTGGCAGTTACGGTAATTCAGATTCCCGCGGTGGACTTGCAGGTCCCGGTGAGTTAATCGCAGAGCCAGCAATACCTCTATCATGGCCAACATCTGTAGCAGCATCTGAAGATTTTATTTATATCGGCGACAGAATCAATGCACGTCTTGTTAGAGTTCAGATGGATTATACTCTTGATAATCTGCCTGGACTTACAGGTGGACCAATTCATGTTGAGAAGAGTGGCGTCAACTCAAAGTTTGCTCTGAGTGCTTACCCTAATCCATTAAATGCTACAACAAAGATATCAATTTCTGGCGTTACGCCTGGAAGCCACAGTTCTGTTAAGATTTTTGATCTTAGCGGAAAACTGGTAACAGATCTTTCATCTAAGATGATGAGATCGGGTACAAACAATCTAACTTTGAGTTGGAATGCAACAGGTCTTCCAAGTGGGGTGTATTTCCTTAAGGCATATTTTGGTAAACAGATTTTAACCAAGCGGCTTATATACCAAAGATAGGTATTTGGCAGATTCGCTTTTTTCTATTGACTTTGCATGTAGAATTCTGTATATTAGTATTCGAATATACTAATATGAAAACAGAACACGATACAAAAGCAAACATTTTAAAGGCGATGGGGCACCCCATACGCTTCTGCATAGTTGAAGGACTCCTGCAGGGCGAACAGCACGTAACCACAATGGTAGACTGCACTGGTGTGCCTCAGCCAACTGTTTCACAGCATCTGAATATCCTCAAGTCTGCCGGCAT
>JAEUSG010000229.1 GCA_016788315.1 Fibrobacterota bacterium
ATCTGCGCTCAGGGAAGACAGGGCTCGCACTTCCACGGGACATTAGTGAATCAGATACCTTTCAAAGCAAAGCATTTAGCTTAATAGCAGAATCGCATTATCGTATTGGAGTAGAGACGCGTATAAATGCTTTAATGAATATGTTCCGCTTATATATTGATGCTGATAATAAATGTCGTAAAGCAGCAATGGTTAGCTTTCTTGAAGACATGCAATTAACTGAGGGAGAGCGCTGTGAAAATTGCGATGTGTGTCGCCCAAAACTAGATTTTCCTGAAACTGCAAACCGCTTAGTACGCGCAGATGCTAGTAGTCGTAATACTGCGAAAATGCTAAACGATACGGTCGAAGAATTATTAAAAAAATATGATGTATCGGAAATGATAAAATTCATAGAAAGAACACATGAAAACGTTCACTTAAAGTTCATTCGGGCACGTTTGTCTCAATCGATAGAAGAATTACCTACTCCTAGTGCCTATTTTATATTATGCGAGGTTGAAAGAAAATTAACAGGCGCTACATCGAAAACTGGACTTGATAGAATTTTAGAAACCATACCAACTAATATGTCATCCGAAAGTGCATGTTGTCTAATCGAATGGACAGAACAGAATTTTAAGGGGTATGAGTTCGAGACGGCTTCCATTATTTGTTTTTGCAATCCAGATGTTCAAGAAAAAAAAGATTTCGTTCAAATTTTTCTTCGGGTTGCCCCTGCGCATCATAAAAGAAAATTATTGCTCTTTAATCTTGTAAATAGACATAAAATGTTAAATGAAGGAATTAATCATGGTAAAAACTGAAAAGGAAGTAGATTTACTTCTAGAAAAGTATCTTAATCCAGAAAATGGTTTACCAGCCGTTGAATCTTTGTTTAGTGAATTGCATGTATTAAAGTGCGATCTTGAGAAACGCATACAAGACAGCATAAAACAGCAAACTGAAATTACAGCCGCTATGGAAAAACTTAATCAAAGAGAAAATGATTTTTCTAAACTGAATATTTTATTAAAAGAAAAGTTAGATAAGATGCAGAATTTAATATCAGGTTGTGCTAGGGATAGTCAGCAAACAAAAGAATCTCTTTCCAAAGATATTGTCGCAACCAAGAACATAATCCTACAGGAAGTGAAAGACAGAATTGATGATGTTCGTAAGTATTATGCTGATTT
>JAEUSG010000236.1 GCA_016788315.1 Fibrobacterota bacterium
CGGGAGGTTTTAACCAGGTCGCACATTCTATTTAGACAGCGCAGGAATGTTGTTTTTCCGCATCCTGATGGTCCTATAAATGCAGTAACTTTCTTTGACATGATATCCATATTGATGTTGTGCAGGATATGTTTCTCTCCGTACCAGAAATTCATATTCTCAGCAACTACAGTTTTTTCGCTCATCTTGAATTTCCTTTCAAATCAGTGCACAGCTTTTCTTCGAAGTCGTAAACGGAGTAGTACAGCAGTCAGATTAAGACCGAATGTCATGAATAACAGCGTAAGAGTTGTTGCGTATTGTATTGGAAGCGTTTTGTCTACATCAGGTGATTGCGTTGACATAATATAGATATGATATCCTAAATCCATAAATTGATCAGAAAATGTTGCTGGAAGATTTGGCAGAAAATAGGCAGCTCCGGTAAACAAAATAGGTGCAACCTCTCCTGCTCCCCGACTCACAGCCAGCACAGCTCCGGTAAGTATTCCTGTCATTGAATTCGGAAGAACAATCTTCCAGACTGTTTCCCATTTTGTTGCACCGAGTGCAAGACTCGCTTCCCGAAGGTCGTTTGGAACATTTCTAATGGCTTCTTCAACAGAAACAATCACAACAGGAAGTGTAAGCACAGCCATTGTTAGACTTGCCCAAAGTATATTTGGCTGAGACCATCTTCTTACACCTTCAGGCTCAAAGAGTTTATCAAAACCTGGACCTACAAATTGAATGAAAAAGCCAAGACCAAAGAGACCAAATACAATTGAAGGTATACCGGCAAGAGTATTTACTGCAAATCTGATGGTTCTTCTTAAAAAAGAGGTGGGAGAAACGTATTCACAAAGGAATAATGCCGTAATAGTTCCAATTGGAACGCCTATTATTGACATAAGAATAACACGATAGAAGGTACCCATGATAGCAGGAAAGATTCCCCCTTCCATCATACCCTCTTCCGGATTCATTGTAAGAAACTTCCAGCTGAAGTGGCCCCAGCCGTTGAACAGAATAATTCCAAAGACCAATATCATGGCGAGAATTATTACTGTGACTGCACCACCTGCAACGGACGGAACTAAATTACTTAAAATTGATTTCTTGTTTATCATAATCAGCCCTCTCCCCCTCTGAAACGGCGCATTAGCCGATCTCTGATAACAACTTCTGCAATAAAGCAGAGAGCAAAGGAAAAGATGAAGAGGATAACTCCTATTAAAAAGAGAACACTGTAATGAATGTCTCCAAAGACAACCTCTGCCATTTCGGCACCGATTGTTGCTGAAAGCGTTCTCACTGACTCAAAAGGATTTGCTGAAAGCATTGCTGCATTGCCTGTTGCCATCAGGACTATCATTGTTTCACCTATTGCTCTGCCAACACCAAGCAGCACCGCCGCAAATATGCCGGGCAACGCCGCAGGTAGCACAACAAAGAGAACGGTTTGCCATTTAGATGCTCCGAGAGCGAGACTGGCCTCCACGAATGAAGCCGGGACTGCCGTCAGAGCATCGTCTGATATTGTATAAATAACCGGTATAATTGCCAGCGCCAGGGCCACTCCGCCAACAAAGGCGTTCAAGCGGAATTGTAAACCAAACAAATTCTGCAAAAGAGATGCAAGAACAGTAAGAGCGAAGAAACCG
>JAEUSG010000553.1 GCA_016788315.1 Fibrobacterota bacterium
TCAGCCGCCTGCAAGCCAACAATAGTCCGTAAAAACTCTTGTGAAACGCGCTGTAATTGACAGCCGTAAACGGCTGCAATCAAGCGCGGCGTTGGCAAAAAGACAAGGCTTAATACGTCAACCTTAATTCATGTAATTTACATTATGAAGATAGAGTTGGGTCTTGCATGCCAACAATGCGAAATTGTAATCGCCAGCGTTATCGCTGCAATTAAATTTTGTCGCAATTAAGCTAAGAATAGCTATCCTAAAGCAAAAAGATCAAAAAGGGTGTAAAACACCACTGTTAAAAAACTAAAAAGCAATAATAAGTCATATAAAAACTGATGCTGTCGCTTTTTAGAAACATATTCGTCCTCAATCAAGGATCGTCTCGCCTCATTATAAAGTTTAAGATCAAAAATATACACTATAAGTGATAATGCTATTATCCAGATACGTGTTCCATTCTGAATAGTAACAAATCCAAGGCGATTTATTATCAAAAAAATATCCCAAATCAAAGCAATCTGAAATATGGCAATATAAACCACTGCCGTATCATATAGATCCGAGTTTGACACGTGAAGGAATTGAAGAGGCAATAAAAACTATCAGACCTGCATTACAGGCTGATGGTGGAGACATTGAGTTTGTAAGCGTTGCAGATAATATAGTGAAAGTAAGATTAACTGGTGCCTGCTCAGGTTGCCCACACGCAGGGATGACACTCAAAGCTGGAGTTGAAAGAACACTTCGTGCAAAATTTCCTGAAATAGTCCGTGTTGAAAATGTCGGCTGATCAGTTTAAGCCCACTGCATCTTTTGCAACTGATTATGTAGATGATCCTCCTGAGGGTAGAAAAATAGAGGATGTTGTTAAGGCTGGATACGTCCTTGATATTGTAGTTTTTTTTCCACGTTGTTTCGTTCCTGAACGGTGCCCCGCCGAAAGATATCGCGGCTATTTTCTCTGCACCGACTGTGATGAAAAACGGTGTGCTATGACATACAGGCAGGCTGAAGAAGTTGTTTGCCGTCTTGGCGAATATGCTCTTTTGTCGAAGAAAAAGATCAAAGAAGCAGGGCTAAAGGGAAAAGTTTTGGTTATTCCTGGTGGGCGTCAGGTTGCTGACGTCTGTCTTACCGATGGTTTGCCGCGGGTGGTTGTCGGGGTTGCCTGTCCTCCCGACCTTAAAGAAGGCAGGGAAAAGATGGAAAAAATAAAGGTAAAACCTTTCTTGGTGCCCGTTACAACATTTTAGGCGCCTTCAATAAATAAACAACACAAACTATAACATCCAGGCGAAACGCGTCTCCTTCGCCGCCCGTTTGCCGGATTTGCTCTACGGTTTGGGCCGCGGCCTTTTCATCCAGGTCCGTCACCATAATGGTATGACCTTTTCGCGCGGCATCGACCGCGATGCCGCGGCCTATGCCGCTCCCCGCGCCGGTAATGAGGATGGTTTTTGCGTCCATAAAATAAAAAATGGTTTTAAAAACAAAAGTTCAAACGAAAACAAACCTTTTTCCGCCGGCCGTTTAAAACGACCTCGGATGGTTTCGCCCAAACCCTTATTTTAAAACCGATATGGAGAAAATATAGACCCTGGCTAATCGCAATGCAAGTGAAAAAGAGATGGCTGGCGCGTCCTTTTGCACTGTCATGGTTTATTCTCTAAAAGGCCGGAGAAAGGGTGAGGTTTTCGGATTGCAGTTCGCTCGATTAGCGTGTTTCAAAATGGATGCGATGGAGGATATTTTTCCTTGCTATGGCTTATTTTGCACCATTCAATAAGGATAAGATCTCTTAGTGGAAAACGCTCAAAATCATCCTATTTGCTTTTTTAATAGAGACATACCTAAAGGTGTGCGGAGCAAATTAAGCGACGGCTCAGGTAACCGGAACAGTCGGCACCGCCAAGCCCCTTTGCCATTCTTATAACCATAGCCAGTCACATTGTAGCTTGTGGTAAACATTGTAATACAAGAGATATTTTCTCTATTCATACTCATGTTACTCACTTTGTTCGCAATAAGACAAATTAAAATTCATATCGGAAGCGCGGCGTCTCGGCTCACCGTTCAGCTGGTACATGAACTCGACGAGTGCGCGGGTGTTTAACTTGTAGGAATTTTTGTCAAAGGCGTTGTAATTGACAACCAGATTTATAACAGCTAATTATATAAACGATATCGTTATGAGTTCTCATTTGAAGCCCTAAATAAACCGTTCTACTGGAATATTAAAAAAATCTGCTAATTGTTTTGCTACGTTCTTGCTTGGGATACGGCGACCATGCTCCATATCACATACATACGCTCTTGTGAGATTTAACTTTTCTGCAAGTGCTGTTTGCGTAAGACCTGCATTTTCGCGATAAGTGCGGACATAGTCTGATGGTGTAACGCTCTTCTTGAAAGATTTGTATTCCTCTGTATCAAAGACACTCCTCAAGCTAGACTCTTTGTCAGCATCCAAAACAGTAAATGCTTCACCGAATTCATGACGGAGCACTTGCATGACCGGACGGGGAATAAATCCGCGAATCCGCATGTTAGTACGGGGCGTTTTCACGACTGCCAACATAATACACCTCTATGGTTATAGTTCCTTTTTCACAAGACCAGCAAGCTACCCATGAATATGACAAGTGACAATGATAATCATTTGCGCCCAATTTGCTGTAATTCGGCCAATTAGCCGCTACGGGTCCTTGTTCTGCAAGTTGCTCCGCCAAAATGAAGTATTTATCTCGAATGTTCTGCGGAATTTTAGCAAGGCTCTTTCGAACCTTCTTCCCTTCAAGAACCGCATATTTATGACTGCTGCTCATTATTATAATGTACCATAAAACATGGTACAATGCAATGTTTTTTTGTTATTATCCAGCAACTCTTCCAAGAGCAAGTAGCCGTTTATAATAATGGTTAGAATTAATCTCTAAATGAAGAAGGCGCAATACCGTGCTTCTCCATCCAGCGGTACAGTGTGGCACGATGTATTCCGGCAGTTTCTGCGGCCTGACGTAAATTGCCTTTTGCATCTGCTATCAACGCCTTAATTGCAGCATGACTCAACCCCTTAGTACGCTTTTTGATACTCCCGCTTTTTGCAAGAAGTAGTTCACTTTCCAAAAGCAAATCCTGTTCGCGAATTCTGTTTCCATCTGCAATCAGCACTGCCCGCTGAATAACGTTCCTAAGTTCTCTGATGTTGCCTGGCCATTTGTAAAGCATAAGCTGTTTAAGTGCTCCAGGCTCAATACCTGTTATCTCTTTTCCGTTCTGCAGTGCCGTTTCGTACATAAATTCCTGTGCATAAAGAGGCAGGTCTTCCATTCTATCGCGCAGAGGCGGCACCTCAATGGAGAATTGGTTTAGCCTGTAATAGAGGTCTTCCCGGAAAACCTTTTCCTTTACTAAAGAACGAAGTGAAATATTTGTCGCAATAATGATTCTAATATCAAGTGGTATGGCGCGATTTCCACCAATTCGCTGGATTCGCAAATCCTGAAGTACCGTCAATAATTTAGCCTGAATGGATAGAGTCAGATTGGCGACCTCATCAAGAAAGACAGTGCCCCCCTGCGCCTGTTCAAAGCGGCCTAAATGTCGTTCAGTTGCGCCGGTAAAAGCTCCCTTCTCGTGACCGAAAAGTTCCGTTTCCATAAGGCTTTCAGGAAGCGCCGCACAATCAATTTTAATAAATGGCTTCTCTTTTCTGTCACTCGCCTTGTGTATTTCCCTTGCCAAAACTTCTTTACCACACCCTGTTTCACCTTCAAGCAGTACTGAAATTTTTGTTGAAGCAATACGCTTAATTTGCGAATGTATACGGTGCATGGAAGATGACAATCCCTGCAATGCGTTTTTCTCACGCGCAATTTGTGATAGTGCATTTATGTTTTCTTTGAGGTCTGTAACATTTTCAAAGGTGCATTGGATTGTGTTCTTCTCACCTATGAGCAATGGCTTAGCTTTAATTTTATAGTATTTGCAAAAACCTTGATTTTCTGTTCTGCATATCACGATTCGTCCGGTTTTAACTGAAGGAGCGGTTTCGATAAACAGCTGGTCAATATAGTAGTCCTCTTTTTGTCTCACGAACAAAGCCATTCCTGTCGAACTTGAGCCTTCACTTTCCCAATCAAAAAAGAACTCTCCGATTTGCTGGCCGTTTAAGACTATTCTAAACCGGCGACTTATCCTTTCAATCACCATAGAATGGCTTTTTTTTGCCTCCAAAACAGGATGGTAAAAATAGGCCATTTCAGCTTCTCTTGTTTTTACAACTATAGTTTTAGTGTTTAATGAGAAAATAGAAAGACTTTCAGAATCAGCTGACCTTACCGGGTGAGGAGGCATAACATTCAAGCCTATGCTTGGAACGATTTCTTTGTCAGAATGGAAATGAAGCGTAATTCGAAAGCTGCATTCTGTAAAGTCTAGTGCCACAGGTAAATGAAAATAGCGCGGAGAATGGCCATCAGGTACCGAACAATATAGAAGTTCGTTTTGTGTAAATGTAATTTTAAATTCTGGCGTTATGACCGCTTTTGAAAGCGCAAGTAGCGGTTCTTCAAAGTGAAGTATAGTGTCAAGCGGCTTGTTTAATGCTGATTCAGGATGTGTTGAATCGAGAAAGCGGGTAAATGGCCGGCCATAATGGACTACTTGCCCATCTGTATCTATAATTGCATTGAGTGATGAATTTTGATCTAACAACGAATGGAAAGTAACAATACCCAAAAACTGTTCTGAGTTCAGCTTCATAAGAATCAGATTGATCAAAGGCAGTATTGAGAAATAATTTTGGTCAAAAAGTTTTAATTCATAATTAGGTTTGTATGGAAATGAAGGGAATTTTTGAAAACCAAAATCCATCACATTTAGCTTTTCCAACGCTATTTCATCTAAACCACAACTAAGCCAAACATATGGAGGAGCTGAAAAAAACTCATTTAGGGAAATAAACTTAGGCAGTTTAAACGACTCCTGAATTGCGACCATTTGAATTTCATTTATAGTGTTGTCGAAAAGATGGCCAAGCGGGTTTAGCTTTTCCAAAATGTTGCCGGCGCTGTCGATTACAAATGCAGCGTATCGGGAACGGACAAAAGGCCTGATGAAAGCATATCGTTCAGATAAAAAGGTTGAATTTGGTGTCATGAGCTATAAGATACAATTGTGTCGCATAAAGTGTCGCTATAAATGTCGCATTATTTATTTATGTGACACTAGTTTGCAATAATGCCTTTTTTAAAGTAAATCAAGCTATAAATTCAGGCATAGGATTTGATTATATACTCTACATCAAACAAAGGAGTTCAATTGAAAACAGCAACACCTATATTACTGCTTTTGTCGGCTATTCTAGTATTTGGACAAAACTTAACTCTACTGAGTTTTCCAAAAAAAAGTCAGATTGTTCCAAGAAAAGGTGATGGATTTGGAGTTGTTACAGCAAGCGCAAGAATAACGTCAGAAAACCATGATTCGCTTTTTCTTAAGGTCTTTAAAAATGGACAATTTTCACACCAGTCCTCACTTTATATAAAACCATTTTCGATAGGTACAGCCCTTTCAATTCAAACTCAAATTCATGCAGAGCTTTCCCAATACCGAATTGAACTCTACGTAGATGCTACCAAGGAAGCAACCGCGGATTCGGTTCTTTGCGGGGATGTTTTTCTAATGGATGGCCAGTCTAATGCTTATTATCTCTCTTTCCTGGGGCAAACATCATCCTGGGTGCGCACTTTTAACGGTGTGAAGTGGGGTGCTATTGGAGGAACGCTTTTCAAAATGATAGCCGAGTCAACGCAAATTCCAATATGCCTGATTAATTGTGCCGAGCCGGGAACCGCCCTCAGTTTTCATCTTGGAAGTCCACTTGAAAATCTCATTCGCCTTGCCGATTCTGCGGGCGTAAGAGATTATGTCAGAGGGTTGGTGTGGCACCAGGGTGAAGATAATACCCACGCCGCCATAGTGGATTATGCGGCCCAAATGAATACGCTTGTCGCTCTTTGGAAAATGAAATTTCCCTCGCTTGAGCGTGTTTTCATGTTTCAGATTCGTCCAGGATGTTACGCGGATTTCACTGCTGGCGGTCCCGACAGCGTTCGTGACGGGCAGCGACGAATGGCAACCCTTAACCCGCTTGTGAGAGTCATGTCAACAAACGGTTTGCCAGACCATAACGACCATTGCCATTATTCCGCACGAGGCTATGATGTCATGGGTCAATGGATGGCACCGCTCATTCTTCGCGACCTCTACCATTCAACCGATACCGTTTCTATTAATGCGCCTGATGTTCAAATGGCTTGGTATGCAACAGCAGATCACAAGGAAATTATTGTACGATTTACGACACCGGTTATTTGGCCATCCGACAGCGCTGGATATTCTATGAAAGATTATTTCTATTTAAAAAGTGCAGCACATTGCTTTGATTCCGGATGGTCCGGTGCCGACCCGAAAGAAATTCACCTCCGACTGAAAATTGCTTCAAATGATTCAGTGTTGACATATTTACCAGATGCGTATTATAATGGTACCACAACATTTTTTGAAGGCCCATGGATTAGAAACCCTCGCGGAATCGGAGCCTTTTCATTCAAAAACGTACGTGTAAAGCAATCCTTGCCTGTCATTCCGGTGCGCATGAATGTTCACTTTGCACAAAACCTCGAAAATGGCCTCTCTTATCCGCTAACAGTGACGCTAACTTATTCGGACAGTTCAACTGCATTGGCCGGTTCAACTCTCATATGTAAAAATTTGACGCCATCTACTTTGGCCGTTAAAACAGGAACGACTTTCCAGGCAATAGGAGTTGGTGAAGGCGTTCTCCAGATAACTTATCAGGATAAAATACCGGGAATAAGTTTTACTGAAACAATTCATCGGACTATTTCTCAACTTTCAGGCACGGTTGTACTCGATTCGATAGTGACGCCAAAACAAAAAACTGTTTTTGCCGGAGGTGAAAATAAAATCCAAGCGATTGGCTATTTCACCCGGGCATCAGACCACTTCTCTATTGACATAGCAGAGCTGGCGGTATGGAATAGCGAAGATTCCACTATTGCAGCGGTAAGCAGAGGCATTGTTCATGGGAATATTGATGGTAAAAGCGTGAGAATTACAGTAGCTTACGGCGGACAAACAGATACAATTACCATTAATGTTGCCACCTCTCCAACAATAATCAGGACAAACTTTCAAATGAAGACGGCTCCACCTCGAGCAGGATGGGGATATAACAATGGCCAACTTTACACTTCGACAAACATGCAGGGTTGGCTCAAAGCCCCTGCCGGCGCCCGTGACGACCGTAAAACTGCAAACATTTTACTCCAAAGTTTCGTATACACAAACAGCGAAACTGGATATAAAATATTAGTTCCTGAAGGACGCTACATTCTCAGGCTTGGTATGGGCGATAATCTATGGGGAAGCTCATACACCTGGATAAGACTAGGAATTGACACACTGAATAGATACATCGCTGGTGCGAATATGATTTCTACGGATACGATTGAAGTGGTAGGCAGCGAAGGTTTTACTCTGACAGTTTTTGGCGCAATCAATTACTTAGTGCTTTTACCTGACAATGGCACCAGTATGAACAGCGTTGCGGACGACGGCATACCAGCAGCCGGAACGCAGAGCGAAAGTAATAATGGCATGAATGGGAAAACATCACTTAATGCTTATCCAAATCCGTTTAATCCAGTTGTCAATTTTTACTACACAGTGCCAAAAGGGGTTCGAGGGAATTTTACACTCTATAATCCATGCGGAACTGTAATTGCCAGCTGGAGAATTAAGAGTTCAAATGATGGTAGTACCGGTGTTTTATCATGGAACAACAGAGACAGGAAACAGCCATCCGGAGTCTATTTCGGAAGAATGGCCTTGTCAAATGGCCAGTCACTCATTAAGAAAGTTACTCTTGTTAAATAATTTTTTTGGAGGATTCATAATGAAAGCTTTTAAAATCGCAGGATTACTTGTTTCGCTGCTTCTTGCTAACGATTCATTGCTTATAAATCTGCCCGCTGATTCCTGGTATGAAGTGCCAAATACTAAGATGTCAGGTATCATGTACAAACCAGTTACAACCGGAATTATGAATGCTTGGAGCGGCGGTGTTTTTGACCCCTTGGCTCGTCGAATGCTAGTCTGGGGTGGCGGTGCCGGAAACTATCCATATAACGAACTTGATGCTTTTTCAATCGACAGTTTAAAATGGACGCGTCTCACAGAACCCTGTGTGAACTACGGCTGTTGCGACCCAGACCCATGCGGCACACCAATGGTTCGGCACTCCTACAGTGGGATGGCCTTCATTACACATGCAAATCGTTTTTTTGTAAATGGCGGTGCCAAAAATTGTTATGCGCAAGTCTGTCCAAACAACAGAACTGGAGATGGTGTTACCCTTAACAAAACATGGACTTTTGACATGGCTACCAATAGTTGGGAGTTAATGTACCGCTCTGAAGCATCATTGGATACTGTTCTAAGTTCAGAAGGTGATGGTCCTGGTGGCGTTGCGACAACTTGTTCATATGATTCAGTAACTGGTCTTGTTTTCTATGCCTCTTCTGTTAGTGGAACCTTTACTTATAATTACGATACAAATGTTTGGACAAAAATTAGCTCTGACCGGACAACAGATCAGAATAGTTGCATTGACACAAAGCGGCGTCGGCTTGTACGACTGGGAAATGACGGCCAGAATTGGGACCACCATGTAGCTGTTTTGGATTTAACAAAACCTGGATTCCCCAAAACGAATTATCTAACTACTGGCACAAACAACATCATTACTCGACAAGCACCCGGTTTGGACTACGATCCCGTTGCTGATAAATATGTGTGCTGGCGTGATACGAATGTTTACACACTGGACCCTGATACATGGGTTTGGACTAAGCATTCAGGAGTTGGTGCACCTCCTGCAACACCACACGGAATATATGGACGGTGGCGTTATATACCGAGTGTAAATGCATTCATTTGCATAACATCTGAAGACAAAAATGTGCACTTTTACAAATTGACATCTAGAAATGGTTCTTCCACTTCGGAAAAGTTGCTGCATTCAAAGTCTGAAAAACTTCATCTTACAGTATCTCCAAATCCCTTCAATCCTGTAACACGTGTAGGAGTTAGCGGACTTACCGGAAATCGACCCTGCCTGATAAGTCTGTATAATGCCACTGGCTCTAAATTACACGGAGCCGTAGTGCCTGTTCATGGTGGAACAGCGCTATACAAGTTAAACGGCGGGAAATTCGCAACCGGACTCTATGTCATTCGAGTAGAGCAGGGAGATAAAAGCGCAATTAAGGCAGTCATGTTGACTCGATAAGATGAAACAGTTGATTCATAGTAGGTTTATCCAGCAACTCTTCCTAAAGCAAGGAGCCGTTTTTTAAAATAGGAATTACTTAATGGTGTAAACGTTACACCAACCGACGAACAGGAGTGGACAAATGTACCATCTCCGTAAATAACACCCACATGGCTGACTTGCCCCATGCCATTAGTATCGAAGAAAATAAGATCGCCGAAGAGACCTTTATCGGCAGAAATAACTTACTTATAGTAAACTTAACTTATAGTAATTTTCTTTTTTACACATATGTAAACCATCAAATTTCCCCTGCCTCACAAAATCCGCCAACAAAGTTCTATTTTAGCATTCTCTAATTTCTGTACCGCCGACTCATATCAATATATCATGT
>JAEUSG010000567.1 GCA_016788315.1 Fibrobacterota bacterium
ACTTTGAGGGCGCATCAGGATATTTTCCAAGCCACCATTCGTTTGATAACAGACCATTCATGGTGAACCATTTGTGGGCCAGCTATAACTACAGCCACCATTTGAGGAGATTGGTTTTAGTGAAACCAAGATTCACATATACTTATGATCCATCACGGATGGACTGGGACAGCCTCCGTATCAGTAACCACTCAGAGCAGGGTGGGGGAGCACAGGGAACACAGATCATAGAGACTGACAGCGGTGTAGTCTGTTGGAGCGATAGCAAATTATTCCGGTTGAATTACAATAGCAGGATATGGGAGAAACTGAATACAACAGGTGTTGCCGTTCCCGCTGTAGTCGTAGATCGCGACGGAGCGGTATATGAACCAAAACGGAATCGTATCCTGTTTTTCAAGTATGCCTCTCCTGTATCTGTGCAGAGTTATAATCTGGAAACCGAAATTCTGACAAATGTGACCACTGTCAATTCAGCAGTCGCGGTTATCAATAACAATAATTTCCGTGAAGTGGTCTATCTTCCAGATCAGGATATCCTGTTTTTTGGTGGGAAAAATAGTGGCGCCCATCTCATTTATGATTGCTCTTCTGAAAGATTTGATACGGTGAGAATTGAACCTTCAACACTGTTTACAGGCGGCTATTCTACGGGACTTATGTATGATGCAAAACGAAAAATTATCTGGCAAGTTGATCAAAAATTGGAAATCAATGCCATGCGTCCGCAAAACCTGATGACATTATTGGAGAAGCAGAAAGCTGGATGTTCCTTTAAGCCGTTTCTTCGAGCCATACCTAATCCATTTAACCCATCAAGCAACCTAAGCTTTAGTCTACCCATTGAAAAGAGCGGTATTCTTGAAGTTTTCAATGCTTATGGAGTTTTGATAAGGAAATTGTATGAGGGTCAATTGGGGGCTGGAAACCATCAGATTGAGTGGAATGGAAGGGATGATTTCGGGCGTAAGGTTTCTGCAGGTCTCTATGTTGTTCGTCTTACCCTTGGAAAAGAGAGTTTGAATACTCGAATTATTTTTGCAAAATAATATATAAAACGCTTGTGTATTTACCACTTTTTGGCTATTATTGATTTATCCACTAAACTATTGTTCATTATAACAAACCGGGGGAATCTATAATGGTTAAGTTTATCGTTTTAGCAGGGCTAATTTGCAGTAATTTCTCTTTTTCTTCTGTTCTAAGCAGTGCAGCGGCAAAGTTAAAACCGGAAACCTGGGGTTTTATTAACAGCAATTTGGGTTATGATATGATTCATGCTGGTCCTACTATGGATATCATATGGGCTTATGGCTCACGGTGTCATTGGAACAGTCAGACTAAACAGATACTTTACATAGGGTCTGCTCAT
>JAEUSG010000569.1 GCA_016788315.1 Fibrobacterota bacterium
CCATGATACCAGGTCTTAATTGGTTCGGGTGAGGTATCTATTTGTCCGCCAACATTCGACGCTGTGAATGCACACGGTATTTTAACAGACATGTTATCCCGTTTGAATTCAGGACTCAAAGTGATTCCGGCTAAAAGCTTCTCCTGATGTGAGCTTTTGGGAAAGATAAAATCATCCCAGATAACAAACGACTGAAACCAATTATGTGGTGACGATATTAAAAGGCCATTGTCCGGCGGACCTTCAAAACGCATATTATTAAACATGAAATAATCCGGCAGACTCTGTTTGGATCTTATTTCAATATCACCAAATTTTATAATCCAGTTTTTTGTGCTATTATACTGTAAACGGTAAAGCCAATAGACAGGAATAGTATCGTACTCGCCGAATATCGGTCTTATTCTGACGCCTAAGTTTAACTTGAGAGATCTATTCCATGAAACTTGTAATGAAGGATCAATATTTGAACCTAGTATAGTATAGCCTTTAATGTTTGGCGAAAAATATTCATAATTTACAATAAAGTTTTCTGCCTTTAAAACAAGACGGCAATCTTCAGGCTCTATTGTCTCCGAATTTCCTGCAAATGCAAAAACAATTATAAAACAGATAATTTTTCGCATTATTCTAAACCATATTCCTTAATTTTAAGCTGCAGCCCTTTTCGGCTGATGCCAAGACGTTTTGCAGTATTCGTTCTGTTGCCATTTTCCTCTTTAAGCGCCTGCGAAATATACTCCCTCTCCATTCCAGCCTTAGACGATTTTATTGCCTCTTTAAAACCTCCTTCTGATGGTGAAGCTGGTGCAGCCGAAAGGACAGCACTGCCTACAAGATGCTGAGGAAGATCTGAAGGGAGCAGCTTATCGTTTTTACTTAATACAATTGTCCTCTCCAGAATATTTTCCAATTCCCTGATGTTGCCAGGCCAGTTGTAGGCAACAAGCTTTTCCAATGTTTCCGGAGCAAGTGTAACACCCCTTCTCTTCACTCTGACACTAAGCTTTTCCAGCATGTGATTTACAAGAAGAGGTATGTCCTCTCGTCGTTCACGAAGTGGGGGAAGTGAAATTGGAATAATATTCAGTCTGTAGTAAAGATCCTCGCGGAAGCGCCCTGCCTTAACCTCTTCGTCAAGCTTTCTGTTTGTTGCGGCAACAAGTCTGAAATCGCTCTTAACTTCACGCACGCCGCCAACTCTTTCAAAGCATCTCTCCTGAAGCACTCTCAGAAGCTTAACCTGTATAGACAGTGGAATTTCTCCGAGTTCGTCAAGAAACAGCGTACCGCCGTCTGCAAGTTCGAAGCGGCCCGCGCGGGCGCTTACAGCGCCTGTGAACGCCCCCTTCTCGTGACCGAAGAGTTCACTTTCAAGTACCCCTTCACCGAATGCTGCACAGTTCACAGCCACGAAGGGCGCTCCCTTTCTGCTGCTCCCTTCGTGGATCGCGCGGGCCGCAAGCTCCTTGCCGGTTCCGCTTTCACCCAGAATAAGGACCGTGCTGTCGCTTGGTGCAGCACGGCCGATAAGGTCGCGTACTGCTGTCATGCCTGCGCTTCTGCCTATCATCTCCGGCGCAACGCCTGCTTCACCGGCAATATCATCCTGAGCATCGACTCCATCTTCAATCTTTTTAAGAACAGCATCTATCTCTGTCAATTCAAAGGGCTTCGAGATAAAATCCTGGGCGCCAAGCTTCATTGCCTGAATGGCATCCTGCATGGTTCCGTGAGCTGTCATCATAACAAATCTGAGATCCGCCTGCGCTTTCTTTCCTTCTGCAAGCAGCTTCATGCCGTCCATTTCAGGCATCTTTAAATCTGTTATAACTAGGTCAAACTGCTGACGGCCTACCAGATCAAGCGCTTCCAGGCCATTCGATGCTTCTGAAACAGCATGTCCACTTCTTTCAAGATGGGATCGGAGTAAGGCCCTCATATTTGCCATATCATCAACTACAAGTACTGTTAGTCGCATATTTATAAGATCTCCTTAAATCTATTTATTTCCAAAACAAATTTTGTGCCTACTCCCTGCTTACTTGAAACACTCAATTTGCTGTTCATGGCTGCGGCAATCTTTCTGCATACTGCCATTCCAAGTCCCGTTCCATTTGCTTTTGTGGTATAAAAGGGCTTATACAGTTTTTCCACTGTTTCAGGTGTCATTCCACCGCAGTTGTCTTCAAATATAACAGACAAAGAATCGGCGCTGTCATAAAATGATATCTTGAGTGAACCGTCACTCTTCGCTTCAAGACTGTTTTTAGCAATGTTGAAAAAGATCTGCCTGAATCCATCAGGATCTATGTTAATTTTTATCGGATTTACTTTGTCAACACCAACAGAAAACAAAGAGCTTTTTGCTTCATTCATAAAAAGCTCAGAACACCTGCCGGCTAATTTTACAACATCAACGTCCTCCGGCGATACTGAAACTGGTCTGGCAAATGCAAGATATGTTCTTATTGTCGCTTCAAGTCTCAGAGCCTCCTCTTTTATCATGGCTGAAAGTTTAAGAGACTCGCTGTCGTTATTACGTCCTTCCATCTGCTCAGCCGCCCCCTTTATCGCGCCAAGAGGATTTTTTATTTCATGCGCAATCATCGCTGTCATTTCACCGATTTCAGCCAGATGTTCTCTCTCAGCCAATTTGGCTGATGATGCCTGAATTGCCAATGCAACAGCGGTTCTGCCGGCAAGAAGCCTGAAGGTATTAAGATCCTCAGGGTCATATACACCGCCGAATCTTTTTCTTGAAAAGGCAAGCAGACCGTAAAGAACTCCTTCCGCCTCAATTGGAACAGCCGCTTCAATACCTGACTCATCCATATCGGAAATCAGCTTTTTTACCTCTCTCTCACTTCTAGTTCCCCATTGCTCTGTTGCTACATCCCGCTTCAATTCCTCTTTAATCTTATAGCTGACGTCTTTGCATAACAATGATGATTCCGAGATAACTTCTGGAAAATCACTCTCTCCGCTTCCGGAAGCAGCCATTCTGCGAAGTAACCCGCCCCTTTTAATATACACCGCAACTGATGGAACATTTGTAACATTATGCACAGTATTCACAAGGCTCTCAGCTGCATCTTTCGGCTTTTCACTTAGAGTTAACGATTTATCAAGTGACTCAAGCAGTTGTTTGGTGTCTGCTTTTAACGGATAGATTCTTCTTTCAAGAACAGGCAATACCAGTTTCTGAACGGAAAAAAAGAAAGCAACGAATATTCCTGCAGTAATGAATTTCCATACAATTTTATCTGTAAAATAGAGAATGACTACAAATCCGCCGCCGATAATCAGCCATGTAAGCAGAAGATAAAGAATTTTTGAAACAGCATTACTCAGATTCATCAACCTGTACCTATACATTGACATAAGTATCATTATCTGAAATATAAGGGTTCCAAGGTGACCAGGAGCTTTTATCGGTACACCTGCAGCAGGCAGAAAATTACACAATGTTGTAATAATTGTAATTACAGCACCAATCAGCACATAATGAAGCCTGTTCCGCTCAACGTTTGATGATGATTTCTTATATGCGCCTATGAGTAGTATGAGCATTATGGTGTAATCAAAAACAATGTTTAAGAGATGCACAGGATACAGAAAACCCCAGACACAATGAGTTCCATATTTATATGATACAACTCCGGCAATTATAAAGTTACCTGAAAAAAGCAGAACAGCAATAACTATTGACAGCAGATAGCTTGCTTTTATTGGAATCATCAGTTTCATGTTTCCATGCCTGACAAAGCGGAATATAAAATGCAGCCCTGTCGGAGCAGCAAATGCTGCGCCGAGATGGCTAATCTTAGACGCAATTATCCTTGCAGAATCTGACGCTGCTAATGACTCCTGATAATACAAACCGAGATTCCAGACCGCAATACTGAGAGACAATGTAAAGAAACGGCGATTCAATCTGAAAGGCGCCTCTTTACGGTAAGAAACAATTGCCATAGACAGAGAGATTATGCCTGTAATCAACGGTACTATGTCAAAAATGTAATTATTCATTTATCCCCGAATATCAGTTAACCACAAAATCCCATTTAGACCTGGCATGACTTTTTTTAAACGATGAGTCCGTTGAAAAAAATGCGCTGTCCGTTTTCGGTTCATGATCCAGAAATGCTACAAACTCAAACTGCTGCATGTCAGTTTCAGACGCATATAGCGCCGCGATATTATTCGGAGGCAGAGTCCACCTTCCGAGAATCAATTCAAGAGGAATACTCAAACCCTGCTCCATCCCGCAGCGCGCTTCGTATGATTTATAAACAACTTCGCTGCAGACAAGTGTCACATCCGTATCAAAATCAAAATCCCAGTCATAAGGAACACCTACATAACTGAAAGCTTTCAATAAAGCAGCTTTCCTGTCGTTATTGCTGATTTTAGGCCGTAGCACACCCAGGTAATCTGCATTTGCAGTTTTACGGAACTCTCTGAATACTGTTCCGTTTGCCAAAGCTTCGATCACATTGCATTCTTTGTTTGCGGTATCCTTCAAAATCGCAGGAATGGCTGACTCATCATCCTTGAACAGCTCTTTTAACTCTTTCTGTTTTCCTGTATAAATTGCAATGTGCGGCCAGAAGCCAGGAAGACCAATATTTGAGGCAACATAATTTGACCGGACAAGAATTAGATCTCCAGGCCTTAACATCCTTTCAAGACTGTCCGCCTGATCCTCTGTGATAAATTTTCTTTTCTTAAGAGGGTTGTAGTAAGTTTTACCCAGAAAATCAGCCAGCCCCTTTTGCACTGGAAAGAAAAATGAAAAAAGCTGTTTTCCTGCAATGTCAACACCATTCAATCCTGTCCTTTTTACATTACGTGAAGAAGCCCAAGCGAGCAGAGTATCAGGAAGCGCGTTTTGTCTTCGTTCAGACCAGTAGACAACAGTATCTGACATGGTATCAATGATCGGCAGTATGCTCTCTCTGAAATATGAGCGATGAGCGGCAATATCATCAAAGGTAAGAAAATTCAACACTCTGTATTTAAGTCTGGAATATGCAAATTGAGGGAAAAGAGCATTCGGCTCTTCAAGCCAGAGTTCCAATCTTTTATTATCTGCAACTGCATCTATAAAACTGGAACCTTCCGTATTCTGCACAAGAAACGAGCTGTTGAAAACAGAGAAGGAGAGTGCCTGATGGACAGGATTGATTAAGCCATTTATTTTCCAGTAGCTGCTGTGCTTTATTCGAAGAGCTTCAAGACGGTAAAAATGGTCCAGAAAAGAGATCCATACAGGCAGGAGCTCTTTTTTTACATCGGGGCTTATTCCTTTTGCGCTGTCGATTAAGAACCTGGAACGGTTTATGTGAAGCCAACGGTTTATCTCTTTTAATCCCTTTTCCGACTGCTTTACATTTATGAGATCATTTACCGCTTCACGCTGAAATTCAACCGGTGTAAGAGTTTGGGACCAGGGTGATGGATAATCGACACCATTCTCATCATCCGGTATAAGGGATGCTGTGAAACAGCCACTCAGAATTATCGCCAAAACTGATGCCGATATGGCAAAGCGTAATCGTACCATTATATATGAATAAGATAAGTCTTAACAATAGAGAAATTCCACGAAAAGTAGGAGTTCACTATTTTGAACAATAAAACAGTTTAAGTTTAACATGTAATTTTAACTAATATGTTGATAAATAACAAGATATGATCAAACTATGACAAATCACTTGCATTGTATACTGTATACAATTATATTTATGGTAGATTTTTCAATGGTGTTCACTTTCACCTCATTACTTAAGGAGGACGTGTGTCTAAATTAAATCTGTTTGACATGGTAACAGCCAGGTACGAAAAAGCTGCTAAGGTTATGAATCTGGACGTAGAAATCCAGAAAATCCTTGGCCGCCCAATGAATGAAATCATCGTAAATTTCCCTGTAGTTATGGACGATGGAAAAATTCAGATATTCACAGGATACAGAGTTCAGCACAATAACGTTTTAGGACCATTCAAGGGCGGTCTTCGTTACCACCCTCAGGTAAATATCGATGAAGTTCGCGCGCTTGCTGCATGGATGACCTGGAAATGCGCTATTGTCGACCTACCTTACGGCGGTGCCAAAGGCGGTATTCAAATAGATCCAAAACAGTATTCACTCAAAGAACTTGAACATATTACCCGCCGTTTCACATACGCACTCGGCGATTCAATCGGCCCCGATTATGATATTCCTGCACCAGACGTAAATACAAATCCTCAGATCATGGCCTGGATTCTCGACACATATCTCTCAACCGTTCCTCCGCAGGAAAGACTTCGCTCAATTCACGTTGTTACAGGAAAACCTGTTGAAGCGGGTGGAAGCTTAGGACGCAATAAAGCTACCGGTCAGGGCATTGTTTTCACAATTGAAAGATGGGCTCAGAAAAAGAATTTCGATCTTAAAAAGGCCACATTCTTTGTTCAGGGATTTGGTAATGTAGGTTCATGGGCCGCCAGAATTCTTTGCCAGCACGGCTCAAAACTTCTTGCTGCGCAGGATCATACAGGTTCAATCTACAATAAAGATGGAATTGATCCTGAAGATCTGCAGAAATATGTAGAAGCAAATGGCGGAGTAAAAGGCTACAAAAAAGCTACAGAAGTTTCTCACGAACAGTTCCTCGGAACAGAAGCAGACATCTTCATTCCTGCCGCTCTTGAAAGCCAGATTACTAAAAAAACAGCTCCGCTTATCAAGGCAAAACTTGTTGCCGAAGGCGCCAACGGTCCAACCGATATTGAAGGTGATGAAGTACTTTTCAGCAAAGGTATTGAGATTATTCCTGACGTTCTTTGCAATGCCGGCGGTGTATGCGTAAGTTATTTCGAATGGCTGCAGAATAAGAGATCTGAATTCTGGGATCTTGATGACGTAGACCATAAACTCAAAAGAAGAATGGTAGACGCATACGACAGAGTTGATGAGATTGCCAAGAAGTTCAACACCGATTCCAGAACTGCTTCATATATTGTTGCTCTTCAGAAGCTCGAGTTTGTATATAAGAAGCGTGGTATATTCCCTTAATATAAACTTACTCATTTTTCAGTAATCGACATGGCTGCCCTCTTTTAAAAAGAGGGCAGTTTTTTTTGGAGGTGCATATGTCTTTCAGATCCTTAAGTGCTCAGAAGATGTTCGAAAAGATGGCTCTCGAATTTAAACCTGAGTTCGCATTCAAAGGCAAAACTCCTGCACAGTTTAAAAGCTGGAAGAAGTCTGCGCTGCCGAAGGTGCTTGCAACTCTTGGTGATTCAATTAAAGCTGTCCCTTTGAATCCGATGAAACTTGTGGAATGGGAACATGATGGCTTACATAAAGAGAAGTGGCTTATCGATGTTCAGAAGGATCTCTCTGCAACATTCATCATAGCATTTCCAAAGGGACTTAAAAGAAACGAGAAAAGAGCAGCAATACTCTGCGCACACGGCCATGGTGCTTTCGGCAAGGAACCAGTAATGGGTAATGATGCATATGCAGAGATACGTGATGATATAAAGAAGTACAATTATGATTACGGCCACAGAATGGCAAAGAGTGGTTTCATAACATACGCTATTGACTGGATAGGATTCGGCGAAAGACACGATACGCGTAAACCAAACCATAATGCACAAATACCTATCGATAAGGATTGGTGCAACTTCTATTATCTGCACGCAACTCTTATGGGAACCACTCCTCTTGCCATAAACATCCATCATGGAATGGCAGCTACCGATTTTGCATGCACTTTTGCCAATGTTGACTCTAAGAGACTAGGTATCATGGGCCTTTCAGGAGGGGGTGTTATGGCTCTCTGGCTCACACTTGCCGATAAACGCATCAAGGCCACAGAGATTATCTGCTACAGCGATCTATTCGCCCATTTCGGAGTTCGTGACCTGAACTACTGCGGAATGCAGATCACTCCGGGCCTTTTCAAGCTGGTTGATGTGCCCGACCTGCAAGGTCTTATTGCGCCTCAACCTCTGCTGATTGATCTAGGGGCTAATGATGCCTGCTTTAAAATCGATTCAGCAAAGGCATGTTATAATAAGCTCGAAAAGATTTATGCAGCGGCCGGCGTTAAAGAAAAACTTTCACTGGATCTCCATGCAGGTCCGCACGCATGGGGTGGAAACAAGTCTCTTGACTTCTTTGATAAATATCTTAAGAGTTGAGAATTTTATTGTTGTGAACCCGTTTAAACTGTAAACTTTTTGCACCGAAATTTATTAGAAGACCTATTTCAACCTTATATGCTTCCAAATAATTCATTGCCTGGGCAAGATGTACATCTTCAAGCTCTATTACTGCTTTTAGCTCAACCATTATTTTGTTGTCAACAAAGAAATCAACTCTTCTTGTCCCAATATGTTCTTCTCTATAATAGATAAACATCTCCATTTCACGTTGATACGATAATCCCTGAACACTCATTTCAATAGCCAGTGCTCTCTGGTAAATTACTTCCTGAAATCCATTACCGAGAATGGAATGTACCTTCATTGCGCAACCTATTATCTGATGTGTTAATTCATCGTGCATTCTGTGATTCCTTTTTGTCTGTACCTTGATTTACTTGATTAGCTTGATTAACATGATTTAAATACAAAGACCTGGTCTCTCTTTTCTTCAATCAAGATAATCATGTTAATCTTTTTAATCAAGGTCCTGCCTTTTGAAAGTCAAACATAGTCAATTCTAACCTCTTTAAGAAACTTCTCCTGCAGTATTCTACCTATTCTTTTCACCATGTTACGTCTGATATCAAGTTCAACCGGAAGAGTTGGATCATGGTGCGCTGCGTTCATCGACATGCCGACAATAAAATGTATTTCATCATGGTTGAGAATGAGGCTCTGAAGTTTTCCACTTGGTGAACAATCTGCTGGTTTACCAGACTCCAACAAGTCAAGAAGACGACTTAAACTTAGTGCTCCTTCTGTAACCAAATCAAAACCATCCATTCCAAAAGCTGGAGGCTCTCCGGATCTTAGTGATGTTATATCCAGCTTTATTTCTCTTTTCAACTCTCTTGATACAATTGACGCTGTTGTACCGCCACAGATAATTTTTGTACCTGTAAACTGAAGCGCCGCTTTTGCAAATTCCTCATCACGCTCTTTATCGTATGGAGGGCCTGTAAGTATCAGAGCTTTCTTAGGCCTACGATAATGAACAGAAACACATGATGTATCATCGCCGGGAAAACCTCTGTCTATTACTGAAGCCTTACCTATAACTCTTTCTGCAAGTTCTTTTGCAGTAATATCGGGCCTTTCATTCAGCTCTGTCTCTAAAAATGCACAAACAACATCAGGGGCAAATCCGCAGCTGCAGCCATCAGACCCTATTCCCGCCTGTGTGACACCATCTGTAACAAGAACCAATCTATCAAGCGGCTCTGCTTTAAATGAAGTTCTTTCCACCTCTATTGAAACACCATCCAGACTTTTTATTGGCTCCCGGATACATCCCGGAATAAATGCTTTACCTTTTCGTACAATAATTACGGGCGGATTTCCGTGTCCGGCAATTTGTACAACACCATCCGGCCTCATAGTGAGTACTGTAAAAGTTGAATAGCCCATGCCTCTTACACTGCAGACTGGAAGAGTCTTAAGAATAAGTTCGGCAGATTCAGAGGGATCACGTAAGGACTCTGCAAATCTTGAAGCCATTGATGCAGTCAATGTCGAAAGCACAGAAGCTTTTATACCGCTGCCAAGTCCGTCAGCCAGTGCAAGAATTATTCTACCCTCTCCCTGAACACGCATTGAGTGAAATGAATCACCGCAGATAGAGTTACCTGTCTTTGCTATAGCGGCATGCCCTACTTCAATTGTAAAGTTTTCATTTTTCATCTTGTTTCACCGTAAATGCAGTTATGAGTGATTTTAACAAAATTTCAGTTTCTGCTGCATTCTCTCCTAAAAGGCAGGCTATTTTCTGTACTGTGGCCATCTGCCTGTCAATAACCTGTTGCGCTTTATCAATAACAGCCTCTTTCGAAAGCGAGGGTTCTGTAATGTCCATTATTACTGCACCTGCTATTCTTTTTTGCTCTACAGGAAACAATGTCAGTCTGTAAATTTTATTCCCAATAGCAATTTCTCTGCCTACAATATCTTCACCTGTTCTTAAAACACCGGCAAAGTATTCTGCTACTGGAAGTTCCCGCCCGAACATGGACTCAAAAGATTTATTGCAGTCAATAATATTCAGCGAACTATCAACCATAACCACACCTAAAGGAAGCGCTTTAATGAGTCCATTTGCTTTTTGCTGAGCAAGTTTTCTCATATATGAAACACACATAGCATCTTCTGCCTTGCCTTCCAGCAAAGCAGCTGCAAGTGATCTGCAGTCATTGTAACCACATCCACCGCAGTTGAGTTCATCCTCCGGCTTTATTTTACCAATGGATTTTAAGATCTCTGAAATTTCTGATATTGAATGTTTTTTTATAACTGATTCAGAAAGTTTGCTGACGGAAACATTCATATAAGGAGCAGAGCGCATTCTATCATTTATAAGAGAATTTTCATTTCTGCTTTCAATCGCGAGTGCTCTATTCAGATGACTTCCTTTTGATCCAATTCTAGGACCATTAATGCATCCCCCGCTGCATGCCAGCAATTCAATAAACAGATTACAGCCTAGAGAATCCTGTTTCAGCGTCTCCAGTGATTTACAGATATTGTCAAGTCCCGACACTGTTATCATTTGCACTTTATTATTATCTGCAATTGGAGCAATTCCTCTGATCATTCCTCCATCAACAGGATAAAGACCTCCTATCCCTGCGGTAAACGGAAAGAAGTTTTCCTCCCCTTTTAATTTTCCTGGAATAATCCCTTTCTCGGTAAATAAACGATTCAACTCTTCGAATGTAATTGCTGCATCAACATTATTGTTTATCAGATCCGACTCATCCTTTTTGGCAATGCATGGTCCTACAAATACAACTACTGCTCCTGGAATAGTCTCTTTCAGGAAATGTGAATGAGCGACCAATGGCGAAGGAAACGGAGTAAAATACTCAGTAAGCTCAGGTTTATATCTTTTTATATACCTGACAGCAGCAGGACAGGCGGTAGATAGAGATAAACGGATACCTCCGCTGCTTAAGTAACCTGCTACTGCACGAGATACCGATTCTGCACCAAGCGCTGTCTCAGAGACTTCACTAAACCCGAGACTTTTTACTGCACCGATAATATCTGATGCGGATAACTCTGGAAATGCCGCCCTATAAGAAGGTGCAAGCGATAAAATCACCTTCTTACCGCTATGCAGAAGAGATTTTACTTTCTCAATATCATTTCGGCTCTTTTTTGCACCCGACGGACAAACAGTTACACAATAACCGCATAATGTACAGTCATCCTCAATAACAGCTGCGTGATGATCTGTTATTTTAATTGATTTTACCGGACAATATCTTACGCACTTATAGCAGTCCTGGCACTCCGCAGTTTCAGTATAAACTGGATGAATCCGGCTCATTTTGTCACCCTTTCTTTCCGTACACTGTTATAGAGATTATTCAAATCTTCAACCTGCACTTTTTTTCCATCCAGCATAACAAATGGACTTGCGCCATCATGATTTCCGTCAAGCCTTATGGTTGTTACATCAATAAAAGTATCCATTCCTTCCATGTCTATTTTACCCTTAACATCTTCGAATAACTTTCTGGAACCCATCTTTTCACATTTATCACAAACGCAAACAGAAAAAAGGTGTGAAACAAAGGCTGAATCTGAATGTGGCATTTTATCCGGAGAAGAGCTCTCTCTGAATGGTTTGTAATTAGTATGCAGAAGCCTATGTGCTGCATCAGAGTTTGGCTCACCAATAAATTCCTTATAAAGCCGCAGAATGTCAGGATTTTCCTGTGACTTTCTATACTTAGATGTTTTATCAATATCAACCAGCACATTCTGTCTTTTTCCAAGAGTGTCAACCTTCTCCGGTACTGGATGTCCTGCACCGCATATACAGCCGCCTGGACAGGCCATAACTTCGATCAGATCATAGCCTATATCATTATGGCTGATTTGACGTTCAATTAGCGGTATTACATTTGCAAGCCCTGACACAACAGCGACACGGACATTTTTTCCTCCTGCACTTACCAATGTTTCCTTTACCCCTGCAAAACCCCGAACCTCTTTAAACTCAATGGCCTCTTTAGTTGGAGTCTCTCCGGAAAGTTTCTCAACTGCCATTCGTAAAGTAGCTTCAGCAACACCTCCAGAAGCCCCGAAAAGTACTCCTGCGCCGCTTACCATTCTGTAAGGTTCATCAAACTGCATCGGCTGAACACTAGCTGTATCAAAGCGTACTAGCTTTATCATTTCAATAAGTTCTGAAGTTGTAAGCACTGCATCTACATCTCTTTTTCCATTTGGTGCATATTCAGGCCGTGCTGCTTCAGTTTTCTTTGCAAGACATGGTACAATCGAAACTACATATAAATCTTCAATAGGTACCTTTGCCCACCCTGCAAAATGGTTTTTCAGAACTGCTCCCATCATCTGCTGCGGAGATTTACAAGATGAAAGATGGGGTATAATTTCCGGGTAACGCTTTTCTACAAAATTAACCCACCCCGGACAACAGGATGTAAACTGAGGCATTTTTCCATTAGTGTTTACTCTTTTCAGAAATTCGGTCGTTTCTTCAACAATTGTAAGATCTGCCGAGAAACTGAAGTCAAATACATAATCAAACCCCAGCCCCTTTAATAAACCGGCCATATATTCTGAAGCTTTCTCAAACGGAACGTTGAACGTGGACGATATCACACTACGTACAGCAGGAGCAACAAATCCTACAACCTTCTTTTTTTCATCGTTAATTGCACGGAAAACCTTACCGCGCTCTCTCTTATAATCCAAAGCTCCGCAAGGGCATGCATTAACACACTGTCCACAGCTAACACAATCTGTTTCAGATAATGGTAAGCCCGATCTTGTTCCGACAAGCTGTCTCCCCTTTTTAAGTCTGAAAGCCAGTACGTCCGGTCCTTCAATCTCAGCACAGGCAGCTATACAACGGCCACATGCAATGCATTTGTTGTGATCACGCTGTATAAACGGGTGATCGTCAACAATCGGGATAAATGGTCTTTCATGTACAGGTTTCTGATATTGTACACCATGCTTACGCGCCTCCTGCCTGAGCGTGCACGAAAATCTTTCCGTGCACCCGCACTTCAAACAACGACGCGCCTCATTTCTTGCCGCCTCTTCAACAAGTCCTGTTTCTACCTCTGTAAATCCATTTAATCTTTCTGCCTTTTTTATATGAGGCATCTTTGCTCTCTCAATTTTAGGAAACTCTTCGAATTCCCATTTTGGTAAATCTTCGAGTGACCCTTTCGAGCACAGATAATTTGCGTTTTCTTCGCGCACATAACCGTGCATAAGAAGGCTGTGCATCGCCTCTGCAGCCCGTCTGCCTGCTCCTACAGCCTGAATTACTGTTGCAGGTCCGGTAACACAATCACCGCCGGCAAAGATTTTTTCAGCTGAAGTTTGAAGTGTTGAAGGATGAATTTCTATATCACCCCATTTATTTAACTTTACTGGAAGGTCATTGTATAAAAATTGCGTATTGGTGCTTTGACCAATTGCTCCTATTATCGTATCAGCCTCAATGATAAATTCAGAACCTTCAACTGGAACCGGTCTCCGTCTGCCGGAGCGATCAGGTTCTCCCAGATCCATTTTTATGCAGCTGAGCTTTTTAGCTTTACCTGTTTCGTTAATAATTTTGACTGGAGCAGTCAGAAAGAGCATCTCTACCCCCTCAAGCAGCGCCTCTTCAACCTCAAAGGGTTCTGCAGGCATTTCGCTTCTTGTTCGGCGGTAAATCAGTTGAACTTTTCCGGCTCCCTTACGCAATGCTGTTCTTGCGCAATCAATAGCTGTATTACCACCGCCGATAACAACAACACTCTGTCCAAGGTTGATATCTATCCCCTGTGTGACCTGCTCAAGATAATTAATCCCCAGAAAAACACCCGGGGCATTTTCACCTTCTATCTGCATAGATGTCGCCCGCCATGATCCAATTGCCAGATATATTGCATCAAAATCGTTTTGTAGCTCTTCAAGTCTGATATGTACTCCAAGAGATTTTCCTGTTTGAATCCTGACACCCATGTTTTTAATAATGTCAATTTCGCGATCAAGAGTCGTCTTTGGAAGTCTGTATTCAGGAATACCATACCTCATCATACCGCCTGCATAGGATTGACGCTCAAAGACTGTTACACTATGCCCGTTTATAGCAGAGTAATAAGCTGCAGATAATCCTGAAGGTCCTGCTCCGACAATAGCAACTTTTTTACCTGTCATTGGTAACAGTCTTGGAATCCATGGCTTTTCACGACGCATATCCCAATCAGATGCATATCTCTTTACAGCATTTATCGCTACAGGCTCATCTATCAGATTACGACGACACTGCGCTTCGCATGGATGAGGACAAACACGGCCGCAAACTGAAGGAAATGGGTTTCTATCTTTAATTACTCGAATTGCAGCTTCATGATTACCATTTCCAACATGACGCAGATATGACTGAATATCAATATTGGCCGGACAGGTCATTACACAGGGAGCAACACAGTCAGCATTGTGGTCGGACAAAAGCTGTTCAAGTCTGATTTTTCTGTACGCTTCAAGTCTTGGACTGTTTGTAATTATCTCCATTCCCTCTTTTATAGGGGTCTGACATGACTTTACATCCCGCTTATCCTTACCCAATTCAACAACACAGAGACCGCAGTTACCGTTAGCTCTTTCGAGTCTTATATCATAACAGAGATGAGGTATATTAATATCTGCCTGCAGAAGAGATTGAAGAATTGTCATTTCGCCAGGAACTTCTATTTCACGTCCATTTACTGTAACCTTTACATTCATTTTTTACCTCTTTTTTGTTCTGTCAATCTTCTTTTTAAAAATGCAGCACCCTGTTCTATATCAGAATTTTCCAGAACGATTGATTCTGGAAGTGTTAGACCAACCGGTGAAAAATTCCAGATAGCTTTTACGCCCCCTTCAACAAGCATATCTGCAATTCCCTGCGCTGCCTCCGGCGGCGTACAGATTATTCCTATCGAGATATGCATTCTATTTGACAAATCTGTAATTTTATCTATTGCAAGTACCTTTATGCCGTGAATAGTTTTTCCAATTTTTGAATCATCGTTATCAAATGCTGCTACAATTTTGATTCCGCTCGGATGGCTGTTTTTTCTGGAATGGTAACCTAGAATGGCGGTTCCGAGGTGACCGACTCCAACAAGAAAAGCTTCTGAGGTGTCGCCAATGTTAAAATATTTCTCTATAGCTTCAATAGCCTCTTCGATAGAATGACCAGTTTTGGGGCGTCCTTCAAGACCGGTCAGTGCGAGATCTTTTCTGACTTGAGTTTCATGTATGCAGAGGTCACGCCCTAATTGCGACGCAGAAAAACCCTCTTTTGTTCCAGTTTTACGCAAAAAACGCAAATGAGTTAAATATCGGGATAACCTTTTTATCGATAAAACCGTGGAACCTTTTAAATCCTGACCATCCATTTGACCACTCCTTATTTTAATCGATATTTTTATATCGCTATTGTTATATCGATAATATAATCACGAATAAACCGTAGATCAAGATCTTTTTTGTGATTTGGATTACATAGCATTCAATATTCGCCCGAATTTATTTTACTGCAAATATCACGAAAGGATTGTTCAGGATGCGATTACTAATTTTATCAGCAACTATATTCTTGTTTTGTTCATGTATCTTTGAGTCAAACGAAAATGTGGTCGCTCCTAAACCTTCAAAATTTTTAACCGTAAAATTCACAAATACCGGCTCTTATCCAATTACAGCGATCTACATTAAACAGATAACAGACACAGCTAATTGGGGTATAAGTCTACTGCCGGTTTTACGTCTTGATTCTATGAAATATGTCTGGATTACTGGTCTCACTTCAGGTCCTACCTATGCATTTAAAACAATGCATGACAGCAGCGGATATTCAATACCTCTTACTTTTGCAAATTTGTACACTGGTGCACATGACACAATTTCGGCGTACTCATCAAAGGGACCTAACAGTTTCGAACATGGTTACAGTTGGGGTCTATCTTTTTACCAGGGAGAATCTTTAGCTATTAACAGATAGAGACATTTAAAGTCTACTCTTCTTTGTTGCGATTAAGTATTCTTGAAACTTCGTTGATTCCGGCTTTACATTCATCCTCATCAGCCCGTGCGACAATTTCGAGTGCTTTTGTAATTGTCTCTTCTAAATTACGATTCGCCATTTCAAGTGCACTAGTGCTAAGCCGAAGCTCTGCTGTTCTAACTGCAACCTCCCTTTCAAGATAGTTCTGCTTTTCCTTGATTTGACGCAACACAACAAGAGACATCAGAGTTGCCAGAACACCCATTGAAGCGGCCCAGAGCCAGCCATTTGTTGTATGATTCTCCTGAA
>JAEUSG010000402.1 GCA_016788315.1 Fibrobacterota bacterium
AGGATATTGCAGAAGTTTCATCAAAACAATAACTGCAAAGGAGATCTATTTAATACCTGTTAAGTATGTATTTGAAGAATAGCATGTAAAATGTTATTTTCTAATGCATTTAATGGATTTACGATATTTAAATAGGGTTAAAATTTGTTGAATAATCAGCTACTGTTTTACGTCGTTATGGGTACTATATCAGGCCTAGTTGCTATGGCCGTTACCCCACTTATTATAAAGCTAGCCCATAAATTTGATGTGCTTGACAAGCCGGGAACCAGGAAGATCCATGTTCGAATTATCCCAAGAATGGGTGGATTGGCTATCTTCGCAGGGATGTTTGTAAGTTTGCTGCTTTTTAGCTTTTACGATACTGAATTGTTTAAGGATGTTTTTTTTGAAAGAAACTACCTTTACATTGTTATCGGAGCCCTTTGCATGCTTATCCTAGGCATCTTTGATGATAAGTATGGGCTTGATGCCAAAGTTAAGTTCACCGTACAAATAGCTGTAGCAATTTTTGTAATCTATTTTGGATTGAAAATAGAAAGGATTACAAATCCCTTTGGAGATCCATTTGAACTAGGCTTTCTGGCATATCCAATTACACTTTTGTGGATTGTCGGTGTAACAAATGCTATCAATCTATCTGATGGTCTTGATGGCTTGGCTTCAGGTATCGCACTTATAGTCTCTATAACAATGTTTGCTGTATCTTACACACTTGGCAATAAGCCGGGAATGCTTGTTATGTCAGCCATTCTTACGGGGGCTCTTATTGGTTTTCTTAAGTATAATTTTAATCCTGCAAGAATTTTCATGGGAGATACCGGAAGCCTTTTTGTAGGATTCCTGCTTGCAACTCTGTCGATTAAAGGTACATTGATTAGTTCAACTACTGTCTCTATGGTTACTCCTCTCATTGCATTAGGAGTGCCGATTTTTGATACGCTTTTTGCTATTGTTAGAAGGATGATTTCCGGACGTAACCCTTTTGCTGCAGACCGCCAGCATTTTCATCATCGTCTGCTTTCGTCAGGTCTTACACAGAAACAGGCTGTAATGGTGATTTACAGCGTCTGTGTCATATTTGGAGTTATTGCATTTATTATGACCGCTGCACAGAGTGAAATGGCGGCAGTTCTGCTTTTGATTTTTGGAATAATAATCTTCACCGGGATTCGCAGGCTAGGATACCTGGACGGATTTCTTGTTAAACTTAAACAGGAAAGATACCGCCAAAAAAGAAAGATGTATAAGTCTCTCACTCTCCAGCAGGAATCGAATTTGCCCTATTGGCAGAGGCTTATAACTAAAAAGAGTCTCTTTGAACTAGCGGTGGATTTTGCCATAGTCACAGCTTCGCTTACTTTTACAAAGTTTGTTTTCGGCGAAGTGATTATTGGTGACGATACTTTTACAACACAGTTGTTAATAGCCGCTGTATGCAGTTATGCTGCTTTCTTTATTTTCGGCTATTATCGGGAAATGTGGCGTTATATCTCACTGGATTCCATTGGCAAATATGTGAAGGGGGTAACCGCGGCTGCTCTTTTTACCTACTTCGCTTTGGATTTCTGGAGCCCGTACATATGGATTCCCGCCAAACAGATTATTGTTTTCTGGCTTGTCATGCTCTTCCTTGTGTGTGCAACAAGGCTGATATATAATTTCTACTCAACCTACCAGAAAAGAGAGCTTACACGAATCGGCGGAGGTGAAAGACTTCTTATCTACGGGGCAGGTGACAGAGGAGAGGTTCTTCTTTCGTCGATTATAAAAGAGGATTTGCTGAATTACAAACCGATTGGTTTTATTGATGATAACTCTGCAAAACACAATAGAGAGATTTTAGGTTGTAAGGTACTGGGGGACATCACCTCTCTTGATAAAGTTGTAGAAGAACATGCTGTACAAAGGATTGTCATTTCATCTCCATACATAAATGGCAATCGTGAGGGTGCTCTGAAAGAGGTTTGTCGTAAGCATGGCGTAAAGCTCTGTCACTTTAAAATTCAACTGGATAACGTTGAAACTGAAAAATAAATATGGCTCAGCTCTTCTATTGCTGCTGCCTGTTTTACTCGTCGCTTTTCCTGTTCCGGTAACAAATGAGCTGTATCGAGAAATAGACCGGCTCGCTGTATCTGGAAATTATAAAGAGTTTTTTATCTGGCCAAAACCTTTTGAAGCAGATTCACTGTTTGCTCTTTCCCAAAAGTATAAACAATGTGTTGGCGGAAATGACTCATTAAGGCTTGAGCGCATAGAACTATTGCTTACACCTTTTCTGTCAAAAACCGACACGCTGCAGCAAAGGCTTGTTCTTTCAGCAGAAATACAGTCTGACATGTCAACCGATTTTTCGGGTGATTCATTTTTTGTAAGAGGTATTGCTGGTGCGGCTTATTCATTTGGCAGATTTCGTCTTGTAAATAGAGTATCTGCTGATGCCGCTGATTTTGACGAACGGTATGACCACGTTGAACGTATGTATAAGGGTAGTGTAGCAGCGGACATGCCGGAAGCATATCTGCAGTATACGGGCAGACACTTTTCGCTTATGGCTGGACGCAACCGCTTCTGTTTCGGCAAGGGACGCAGCGGGGCACTTCTTCTTGGAAGTCATGGACCTTCTATGAATGGTGTGATGACAACCGCCTCAATCGGCTTTTTAAGAGGAGACGCCATTGCAGCTGCAATGGATCCGCTTGATGGCATTGACAGATGGTTTTCCGCTATGCGGATTGCTGTAAATGTTACTCAGGAACTATCATTAGCCTTTTCACAAAGTGTGGTGTATGCTGGCAAAAACAGAAAGTGGGAGCCTGGCTATGTGATTCCGGCCTTTCTCTATTATTTTACACAGTTCAGGGCACTACAGGGTAATGAACTTGACAATCTGTTTCTTGGTATGGAGGCAGAATATAGATTCAAATGGGGGCGGCTCTACGGAGAGCTTCTTGCTGACGATTTTCAGGTGGATAGAGATTCTGTTTCCAGCAGCACACAAAACGCAATTGCCTTTTTGATTGGGTTCTCATTGTCTGAGACAAATATACGTCCATCAATAGCTGCTGAATATTTAAGGATTAATTCATATGTATACAAACATATGGGAGGAGTTTCAACTCACTATCTTATGAACAGACAGGGTGGAACGCTGGGACATCCTTTAGGACCCGATGCAGATGCACTATATCTTTATCTGGACAAAAAATGTAGTGGCGGTTTTGATCTGCATGCGGATTTTACTTTTGCACGATTAGGAAGCTTAAATGATCCTGCTGGTTTATGGGATGCTTATGGTAAAGCTGATGAGACTGTTCCTGTGCCTCCTGTAGAAAAACGGCTACAAATAGTTGCAGGAGCAGGAAAACTCTTGTGGAACAGACTACGTATCGATTGCGGCATTGGAACTGCGTTAGTTATGGCACCTTCTATGCCAAATGAGTATTCGCCTGTATTTAAAATTCAATCTTCACTTGAACTATATAAAATCTTTAATTTTGAGCCACGAGCTGCCCTGCTAAAATGAATGTTGCTGTAGTTTTCTTTCTATTTCTAGGGGTTCAACTTTACGCATTGGATAGCATCCCGTGGCCAATTCCTTGTGAACCAGCCATGACTTCAGCTTTCGGTGATTATCGCAGTTTTCATTTTCATTCCGGTCTGGATATCAAAACCTGGGGTGTAACCGGATATCCGGTTATAGCTGAAGAAAATGGGTATGTATCTAGAATAGGTGTTTCCGTTAAAGGATTCGGGCTTGCTCTGTATGTAAATCATGCTGATGGAACAATGCGTGTGTATGGCCATCTTGAAAGATTTAACGATGTGATTCATAAATATGTCAGAAGCGCTCAATACTCAGATAAAAGTTTTTCACAGCAGCTTTACTTAAAACCTTCGGAAATTACTTTCAAAGCTGGAGACACGCTCTGCTATACAGGCGAATCCGGAGCAGGAGCACCTCATCTTCATTACGAGTACAGGAACGCTAATCAGCAGACGATAAACCCTTTCGTCAAAGGGCTGAGGGGCGTTAAGGATACTAAATCGCCTATTATTTATTCAATCTCTCTTCATCCGATGGATACTTCGTCGAGAGTTGATGGTAAATATGCAAGGGACGTGTACCCATTAACTAGAGACAAAGGTGATACGTTTACAACAAGCTTTGTTCCCGATGTCTGGGGCCGGGTTGGCGTCGGCATCAGAGAGATAGATAAAGCTGATGCTGCAGCTAACAGATTTAACGCACGGACACTTCGCCTTTATGTTGATGAAGAGCTATATCATGAAACGGTCAGAGATTCATTCTATTTTACTGAAACAAGACTGATAGACGTTGATTATGATTTGCTGCTCAATATTACGGGTCGAGGGCCGCACGCATCTTTATATGTAGATGATGCGAATACCTTGTCCTTTTACGGCGGCCGGAAAGTAAATGATGGTATACTCAATTTCGGTCCAGTACCAGCCAAACTGGCAGCCGGTGAGCATAGGATAAAAGTAGAGGCTGTAGATTATTGGGGGAATACAGCTGTTGGATTGTTGAAAGTAAAAACAGATACTGCTTGTTATCGCTACGTTTTTCCAACGGACACACCTAATACTGAATCAGCAGCATCCATAAAAGATTTTGCCTTGTCGGCTGATCGTGGCGTCATATTACTCAGCGCGACAGGTTTGAAGCAGCCGGCGAAAATCAGACTGGAATTCAATGATTCTTCAGTTTATACCTATATGTCAATAAAAAATGGTCTTCGCTGGCATGGTCATGTAAAACCACCTTTCTCTGGGAGCGGTGTTTTAACTGTATCTGCCGCTACGGGCGAAAGCAGGGTGCTGTGGAAAAAAGAGGTTCTCTTTTTGTCTGCGGGTGACAGCGGAACTCTTTACAGTGAAGACAGCTGTGCCATGCTCGGTATTGAAAAAGGTGATTTGCCTCACTGTCAATTGCTATGGTTTGAATCTTATTCGCCTAAGCCCAAGAAGGGTGAAATCGTTGCCGTCAGCAAAGCATATATCGTAAGGCCACATGCAGTTTTTACAGAAAAGACGATGAAAATATCAATTAAGTCAGCTGGTAAAAAGGGCGGAGGGGTGTACACTCTAGGAGGTAAAGGAAGGTGGGGTTTCACTTCCGGAACATATGACAGTAATATTAAAGCTTATTTCGGAAAAATCAGGCGACCAAGTGTAGCCGCGGTTTGTGTTGATAATACACCTCCAGATATTTTGTTCGCAGTTCCTTCCCGTAACGGAGGGAGAATAGAAGGCCGTTTTTTAGTTGTAAAGGTCAGAGATCGCGGTGCAGGAATAGGCTCTGATAAAAACATAGTAGCGACAATAGATGGTAAATGGACTCTTAGCGAATATGATTATGAGAGCGATAGGGTAAAGATTGAGCTTCCGGAAGATATTGCTTCGGGAAAACATATATTAAGGATCGCTGTTGGAGATAACGCAGGTAATTCAAGGAGTAAGTCGATTGCGTTTATTAAGTAATGCTATTGTACTTATCGCTTTTGCGTTGTCTGCAGGCGTGGAACTTGCCGATCCGAAATTTGACGCAGAGCTTTCTTTTGGAATGGAACTCACCCTTAATCAGGAATTTGATAAAGCTGATTCGGTGTCTGCTGCCATAATAAAGAGGGCTCCTGATAATCCTGCCGGCTATTTTTTACGGGCTACCGTAAGGTCTGCAAAATATTACGACTCAAATGACACTTCGCAGATTTCAGTAATTCAGACTATGTGCAGTAAAGTTGCTGAACTTACAGAAAAACGTAATTCTCCTGAAGCTTATCTATACAAAGGGGCCGCACTGGCATATAGCTCTATCCTTCATGCAAAAGAGGATAGGTGGTTGGCTGGTGCGCTTGCAGGTAAAAAGTCATCAGATGTTTTTAAAAAAGTCATAACTGATAAAGTAAAGTCTTCGGATGCGTCCGGCATGCTTGGCGGATATTATTACTGGACTTCTGTGTTTATTCACCGCTTTTCCTGGCTGCCATTTTTTGCTGATAGAAGACAGGAGGGGATCTCTCTTCTTAAGAAATCAATTCCAGATTCCCGCTATCTGAAATTTGCACTGATAAATTCTCTCTTGTGGATATATTATGACAATTTTCAGTATGATAAGGCTTTGGCTTTGTGCAATGAGGTTTTAAAAAAATATCCTGATCACAGAATTTTCAGACAGGCAAAGATGCATATTCTTTTCAAGATGAACAGGCTTAAGGAATCGAGTGAAATGGCGCATGAGCTTATAAAAGATTGGAGCGGGAAAGAGATTGTGCCAATTAATCTCTTGAATGTAAGAATCAAGCTTGCGATTACCTATTACAGCATGGGTAAGAGAACTGTTGCTGCGCCTATGGCCACTGAATTAATCAAATACAAAAAAGATCCATATATCAGGATGCGTCTAAGTAAGGAATTTGGTTATCTTGAAGATGCAGTGAGAAAAAACAGGCAGGAGAAATAGCGATGCATAAATTTGATTATCTGGTTCTTGGCAGCGGAATTGCCGGACTTACATTCGCACTCAAGGCCTGCAAGAATGGAACTGTATGCGTACTTACCAAAAAAGAGGCAGCTGATTCCAGTACAAATAACGCACAGGGCGGTATAGCTTCAGTGTTTGATAAGAGCGATTCATTTGATCTGCATATAAAAGATACTCTTGATGCAGGTGCCGGTCTGTGCAATGAGAACCGTGTCAGACTAATGGTTGAAGAGGGGCCGGACGCAATTCTGGATCTTGTAAATTGGGGAGCTGAATTTACCGGTTTTGCAAAAGAAAATGGAAATGTAACTTTTGACCTTGGACGTGAAGGCGGACATGGCAAACATAGAATCATCCATGCTAAGGATTTAACAGGGCGCGAGATAGAAAGGGCGCTTCTGAGTGCCGCTGGCAATGAAAAGAATATAACCCTGCTTACTGGGTACAGCTGTGTCGAACTACTGACAGAACATCATCTGGGAGCTGAAAAGGGGTCCACTTGTTACGGTGTATATGCATATTCTGCGCAAAAGAGAAAGGTCGAGATCTTTAATGCGGCTATCACTGTGCTTGCAACAGGTGGTGCAGGGCGTGTTTATAAACACACAACAAATCCGGACATTGCAACAGGAGATGGAGTGGCTGTAGCGCATAGAGCTGGAGCGCAGGTTGCAAACATGGAATTCATGCAGTTTCATCCGACTACGCTTTTTCATCCGCGTGCAGGCTCTTTTCTTATTACTGAAGCACTGCGGGGTTTTGGTGCTGTTCTTAAAAATGAAGCGGGAGAGGACTTTGTAAGGCCATTTCATCCAATGGGATCGCTCGCTCCTCGCGATATTGTAGCTAGAGCTATCGATCTTGAATTGAAAAAGAAGGGGCTTAATTACGTATATCTTGACGCTACGCATCTTGATAAAGATGCTTTAAGGCATAAATTTCCGTATATATATGCGACATGTCTTGAGTATGGGATAAATATGACAAGGGAGCCAATCCCGGTAGTTCCTGCCGCTCATTATCTGTGCGGTGGAGTTGTTGTTGATGAGTGGTCAAGAGCTTCGGGACTTGAAAGGCTTTACGCCTGCGGAGAGGTTTCTCATACAGGAGTTCACGGCGCGAACAGGCTTGCAAGCAACTCTTTGCTGGAAGCGGTAGTTTTCGGAAAGAGAGCTGCAGAGGATTCGGCTAAACGTCTCAAATCAATAGAAGGTAAAGTTCCCGTTTTTCCTGTCTGGGACGATTCAGGTACGGATGATCCTAAGCTAAGAATTGAACTTGTTCACGACAGAGCAGAAATTCAGACCATTATGTGGGATTATGTCGGAATAGTAAGATCTGATCTCCTGCTGCGGCGCGCAATGAGAAGGCTTGAAGCCATTTCGCAGGAGCTTGAGGAATATTACAAGAAAACTAAAATCAACGAAGAACTTCTTGAAGTCCGTAACCTTGCAAAGGTAGCCCGTCTTGTGGTTAAATGCGCCCTTTCACGCCATGAAAGCCGTGGACTCAATTACAATATTGATTATCCGGAAAAAAACGACAAAGACTTCTGTTGTGATACGGTGGTTTAATAATGGAGATTTTGGCATCTCTGTTAATGCTGATGTCGCTTTTGCTGTTAACCGGGTATACTTTTGTACACTATCTGTTCCACCGCGGTCTTTTCCGGTTGAGCCTGAGAGTAAATGAGAATGCTGTTTCAGGTGCTACCGCTAATCCATTTGTTTCTGTTATTATTGCCGCAAGAAATGAAGAGAAAAATATCGGTGATTGTCTTACCGGTGTTTTGAGTCAGAATTATCCGGCAGATCGCTTAGAAGTTATTGTTGCCGACGATCGATCAACCGATTCAACAGCATCAATAATTAAAGAATTTGCAGAAAAAAATGTGGCAGTTAAGCTGGTCACTATTTCAGAATGCCCGACTGGTTTCTCACCAAAAAAACATGCAGTCTCTTGCGCTGTAAAGATGGCTGTCGGGGAGATAATACTATTCACTGATGCCGACTCAAAGGTTCCGCCAACATGGATTAGTTCGGTGGCTTCAACATTTAAAGACGAAGAAACAGTTTTTGCTTCCGGGTTAACCTCCTTTTATTGTCCTAATGACCTAGCTCTTCCATTTTTTAAAATTCAGCTTGCTGATTTCCTCTCTCACGGTGTAGTCTCAGCCGCGGCAATTACCGGCGGAATACCGCTTAACACGAATGCTAATAATCTGGCAGTACGCAAAAGGGCTTTCGAAGATGTCGGCGGATACGCAGGCGTAGCAGGTGTAATCTCCGGTGACGACGATCTGCTTCTTCAGCGTCTTACCGCTGCCGGCGGTAAAGCAGTATTTGTCGCAGGGCGTGATTCCACAGTAACAACTGCTCCTGCTTTTTCTCTTCGTGAGTGGTGGGAACAGAGAAAAAGGTGGGGTTCAAAGACAGTTTACTATAACAGATCGGCAGTAATTCTGCTTTCTATAGTATTCGCGTACTATTCTTTTATATTGATCTGCGGAATCGGAGCGCTGTTTGTCGAATCATTAAGAGCTGCAGCAGCGATGCTGTTTATACATAAAACATTGCTCGATGCACTCCTTTTTTTCAGGGGGAAAAGGCTTCTTGGAGCAGATGTAGGAATGGTCTGGTTCTGGTTTCTGGCGCCGATACACATTCCGGTTGTTGTTCTTGCTGTTCTATTCGGTGTGTTTGGCAAGTTTACCTGGAAAGATGGTCCGGTTAAACGAAAGATTTGAAATAGGTATAAATATGTTAAGAATTATTCCAGTTAAAAAGTATTTAAAGGTTGCTAAGTCGCTTATTGCAAATCGAATTGCCGGAGAAAGTGTTTATCCAGTCTATGCTTCGTTTAAACTTACAAGAAGGTGTCATTTTTCCTGCAAATTCTGTAATATTAAAGACAATAGTGCAGTAGATATGTCTACGGAAAAAGTGAAACAGATTCTTGATAATCTATCAAAATCAAGCGTTGTTCTCGTCAGCTTTGAGGGCGGAGAACCTCTTCTCAGACCAGATATCCGAGAGTTGCTTCAATACGCAAGGAGCAAAAACTTTTATCTGCTTTTTACAACCAGCGAACGAAAGCTTGAACGGTATCCGATGAAAGAATTTGCTGAATATATTGATTTTCTGCATATTTCTATAGATGAAGGGCATGGAAATCTTGAAATGTTGGACAGGTTGAAGGAATATGCCTCCTATGGAACGAGACTCTCAATACAGATAGTTGTAGAAAAAGAAACGCTTGGAGCATTGGAGAATAAGGTCAAACTCTGCTATGAGGCTGGTGCAAACGTTGTGATTATGCCGGCCGTGCAGATGGATAGAACTGACAACCATTTTCCCGATCTTGAGATGTTTGAGACAGAAATGAAGAGATTAAAGCGACTATATCCTTACACTACATATACGCCGGATGGTTACTTTAATGCAGTTAGAAAGGGAATCTGCTCAACGGCATCTGTTGTAATAGGAGCGGACGGTTATCTCAGTTATCCCTGTCACATAAGGGATGAAAAGGGGCCGGATTTGTCACAGGTTGATCTTATGGATTGGCTTAAAGGTGAAGAAGCTAAAAGTGCCAGAGAGCGTATGAAAAATTGCGGTAGAAACTGTGGATGGTTCCAATATTTCTCGATTTCTGATTTTGTAACACCGGCAAAAGTCATTGATGCTTTGCGGCCGCTTTTCAAAAAACATCAATCCCCAAAATGAAATGCGATTTCTCTTGCAGCGCTTTCAGGCGAGTCTGAAGCGTGCACAATGTTCTCTCGTGTGCTGTCACCATAATTATGTCTGATTGTGCCGGGGAGGGCTTGGGAAGGGTCTGTAGCGCCTGCAATGGCTCTTACTGCACTTATTGCCCCTTCTCCTTCGAGCACTATGGCGACAATAGGACCTGAACTCATGAATTCTACTAATGGCGGG
>JAEUSG010000423.1 GCA_016788315.1 Fibrobacterota bacterium
CCCTTATCCGACCAATTAGCGTTTCATGAACTCTCTTAGCCGCTTCGTGTCTCCTCCATCAAAAATGACTCTGTCAGTCGTTTTAAATTTAACCATATCTTCGACGGGATCATATACCCTAACAACAATATCTCTACCCTCAAATTTTGATAGTTTGTAACCACGAAAAGCTTTAACAGTGTCAAAACCTAGAACGACAACCAGACTATCTAACGTACCACCAATTTCTTTGAATTTTTTGAACCCACTCAAACTTGTATCTATAATTTTACATTCATTTATTTTATTTAAACCAAAAAAAGAATTTACATGTAGTGACAATAATCTTTCATTTTTTATTACAGCTTGAATATGTCCATTAACTACTGGAAGTCCGTTATAGTAAATCGATTCATTTGCTGTAAACAGATCATTTATTGATGCCATATGATCATGAAAAGAAAACTCCAAGCCTTTGGGAAAACCAAAAATGAAAGAATTGTTTTTATAAAACTGTTCGATCTGTTTACCAGACCAGCCCTTTATATCTTTCAAATCACCCGCAATTTTAGACATTTTCAAATCAGAAGTAAAGGACATCGAATCTACTCTATTGAATTTTTTCCTAATAAATTCTTTATATTCTTCATTAACTTCCCTAATTACTTTCACAAACACCTTTTGTGTAAAGACATTCTTAGCACTATCACTTGCGCCATAAATTATTTCAAATGTTCCTTCATTTGAGAATTCTAAAGAATTGCCACTTATTTTTCTACCATCAACTCGAAGAAACATATTTTCCAAACCACTCATGAAATCAAGAGCAGAACAGTGGGCTTCAGATCCAATTTTTACATAAACAGTATCGTTTATTGCACTAATACCATTTATTAAAAATTCAGAAACAGGAGCAACCCAATCTGCAAGAACATATCCTACATAAATAGTTTTATCCCAGAACTTAACATAAATACAATTCTTACCAGGGGAAAGAACAACATACCTAGGACCATTTTTCAAAGTATGCCAAATATTGATTTTCCCATCTTCTTTATTAGTAACACCTATAGTCACACCTTTCGGTCCAAGAACCGTTAACGTTTCTTGAGCAAGCCAAGTATTTGTGTTCATTAACTCATTGGTTTTGAAAGACGAATCCGGATTAATTTCTAATTTTATTGCTCCAATAACCGAAATTGAAATGATCAACAAAATAGAACCAAAATATTTTAAAATCATATCAATACCATTTCTACAAATCTATCCTTTTTGCACCTATATTTACCCTAAAACTTTCAAAATGTCGAAAAGTATATGCTATTTTAAAAGATTCAGTATTTTAGCTACGAAATGAGCAAGCTTTTCGTGCCTATACAGTTCACCCATAAGAGTTATTGGTGATTCATAAAGTGTGTCTGTTTTACGAATCTTTTCCCAGTCTATGCTCTTTTTGAACTCAACTCCCGCAGCCTCCATAACATTCCTGAATTCTGAAGCGAGAAGACCGTGTGCCAGCGCAGATGGATGAATTCCATCCATCGTGAAAAGTCCACCCCTCAGCATTTTTCCATTTTCATCAGCATGATAATATCTGGAATCTGGAAAATGGGGCCACTTTTTCCACTCCTCGGGAAATGGATATGTAGGCTTGCCATCATTCCGCTGCCAGGCCATTTTAGTAAACCTTTCAGCGAAATCAACCACATGGAACCCGCGTGCTTCAGCCAATTCTTTTATTGACTTATTATACTCCATTATCGTTGAGTCAATTTTAATCGCATCATCCATCGAAAGATATTTTCCTGAATCAACGGCAAATTTTTCATCGAATGGAAAATAGGTGTAGTATGTGTAGTATTTACCCATGCCCGGAACCTCTTTTACCTTTCCGAGACCGGTTAGAATGGGTATTGCTGTAACACATGGAATTGTTCCGACATAGACGTTATACTTTTTTGAAGTATTCCTCTTCATGATGGTATCAACGCGCTTAATAAATTCAGCATACTCAGCCTTGAAATCTGCCGGATGCCATAGATTCCAGCCGGCATCAGACCTCTCTTCATGTGTCATTTGATGTGGACGGCGCGACGGGTTATTAGGACTCTCCTTAATCTTTAGAGTAACCACAGTTTTTAGTGCGTTGTTAGCACCAAGCCAAAGCAGGAGGTTCTCTACCCCCTCTCCGGATGCATGGTATTCAAGCCAGTCGAGTTGACTTCTATTACAGTCAAGATTTGGATCTAATACTTTTAAGCCAGTTCGGTAAATAAATGCTGATGGATTTGCTAAAAAACCATCTGTTACTTCACCAATCCATGATCGCCCTATCATCTTTCTGCAGACATCCGGCGTAATAAGCCAGGAGTCTGCAACAGTCCAATCCCTTACACCAATATTATGAAAAAAGGGCACATTTCCCGGGTATTTTTTATCCTTACCGCCTTCACCTCTTTCATAATAATCTTCAGCTTTATCCATAACACCATTGATTACCTTAAGTGACTTTATCCATTCAATGCCGGATATGGAGGAACCGAATTTATTATTCAGCGCACGGAAGATTGCTTCGACACTGGCAGGAAGACCAGGCTCATGCCACGCAGGATAGCGATAACCATCGATACCGAGCCATTCTGATAGAAGGGTCGAATACGAACATTCGGTTCTTGCAGCAGAACCGGACATAAAACCTTGAGATATGCTATCACCGATTGTAAACAGACGCATGTATTAAATGTAATTCAATTGACTAGAGAAAATCAATTAGTCCGGAGGTTCACCGACATTGATGTCTGGAATCATTGGTTCACCGTCCCCACCGCCACCACCGCCACCACTCGGTGGTTCATCGCCACCTGACAGCAAGGCAAGAAGAACAATCAGACCACCTACAGCACCACCGCCTATAGCAACCGGCTTCTTATTCTCCTTAACATAGCGCAACGCCTTATCCTTGTAAAAAATCATCTTCTCTTTAAATGTCAAAGGTACAGCTGCCACTGCTGAGGCTGCGGGCATTTCAACCGGAACAGTTGGGTTTACGATAACAGTTTCAGGATAGGCGACTATTCGGACAAGATACTTCGGCATAAGTCCAAGAGTTTCAACGGTATCATCGAGAGAAAATGGCTCATTCTCCACAATGACATAAGAATCACCCATCTCACCAAAAAATGCGATGGTATCTCCAGCTTCTATTTCAACTCCTTCAGTATCAGAATAAGAACTCATTACCCTGACAGGATCGCTCGTAGCAGGAACCAGTAGACCAGGTTTTACTTCGCGTAGCACAGAGACATCCATGGCGTCAAGCTGAAGCGTTGGTTCAGCCTTAACTTCTGATGGAGAAGAGTTAGCAGGAGCAGTTGCAGAGTCATTTACTGTCGAATCGGCAACTGCTGTTTCAGCTAAGGCAGAATCGTCCGAAGCAGCACTTGTATCAGCAGATATAGAGTCTTCAAGTGCAGTTTCAACGGTACTTTCATCTGCTGCTGCGCTATCTACGGTGGGCACAGCAGAGCTGTCAGGAGTTGATACAACAGAATCACTCTGTGCATAAGCACTCAGAACAAACAGCGACAATATAAGTATAATCAGCTTTTCCATAATTATTTCGCCAGTACCATTTTCATGGTTTTAACAAACTTGTCACCAATGCTAATCTTATACATATAAACACCTGCTGCAACGGCTGTTCCCTTTGCTGTCTTACCGTTCCAGCTTACTCTATGATAACCGCAATCCAGCTTTTCTGAAAGCAGAACAGTTACAAGTCTTCCTTTTGCATCATAGATGGAAAGATTAACCATCGCTTTGCCTTTGCCTGTTTCCGGTACTGCAAATCTTATATCTGTTGCAGGATTGAAAGGGTTAGGTGCATTCTGTGTCATTGCATAATCAAGCGGCAGATCTGTTAAATTCCTTGTATTATCAGCGATATATTCACTGCTTCCAACAAGAACTTCGAGTGACTTCTCATTTATATTCTTATCGCCTTCTACAGAAACCGAACTCTTTTTCTTAAGGTCAATCTTGATTCCACGGTTTCTATCTACGAGAACAGCATTCAACCCTTCAGGCAGCTTATCAAGACCATTTACTGCTGTAGTATACACAACACCCTCAGTAAGACCTGACAGATTTACCTTCCAGATTTCTCCGCCGTTATTCAATGCACTGAAGTCTGTCATCAGTTTCTGCTGACGGCCGTTATCGCTGCTTCTAATAAATGCGAGAGCTGCCGAAGCGTCCGGAGCAACTGGCGGAGCCGGAGCATCAAAGATATTATCATAGCCAGATGAAGTCATACCCCCCTGGACACCAAAGTAGTTTCTGAAGCTCCTGCCATTTACACTTGACACTTCCATTTCAAGCATGAAGCTTGAAGAGTCTGTCGAAACAGCGACAAGTTCTTTTGTGAGGGCACCTTTGTATTCTATAGAAGGTATTCTTAAGGTGAGAGGCACACTTCCGCGGTTCTTGACATAATAGCCTGCCCAAGGCTGGAGGGTTCTTACACTCAAAGGTGGTATCCAGCTGCCTTCAGAATATCCGAATGGACCGGCAACCAGAGAATCATTCTCTGTTGAGTCCAGAACACTCTTCCAGCTGACCTTAAAATTATATGGATTTGAAAAAACAACCCATTCATTAGGAGGAAGAACAATTTCAAAACATTTGTTAATTGCAGTCAGCTTTGCAGTATCTGCTGTAACATTAAATGAACTCTTTGCTGTTCTTATCCAATAAGCTTTTCCAGGAATTATCTTTGCAGAAGGATCATTACCGACTTCCACAAATCGTTTATTTGCCCACTCATAAGAGCGCCAATCATAAAAATATCTGCCAAGACCACT
>JAEUSG010000440.1 GCA_016788315.1 Fibrobacterota bacterium
TCTGAACGGTAGACATAATATTTCGCAGCAGCAGGTGATGGATGGCTCCAGGTCAATGTTATGCGATCGGCAGCAGAGGTAGCAATAAGATTTGCTGGAGCGTCCGGACGAACGGCAGTACCTGCGTCAAAACGGTATGACCAAATCTCATCGCCCTTCATAGAATAAACAATGTTTACATTCCGCACCGGATCATAAACAAAGCCGTCGCCAAGGTCGCCGCCGGAAGCTGGAGCACCATCGGGTGAAAGTTTGCGCCATTTTAGGCTATCAAGTGAGAGCGCCCATGTTTCTGTGCCATCATCTTTGAGATAAATGTGCATAGCATGTTTTCTGTCGTATGAAGCACAGGAGAAAGGCTTGAACCAGACAGGGGAACCGTGTGTGGGAAATGTATCAACTGCCAGTTTTTTCCAAGATTGAGTCCCAACATCGTAAGACCATGTTGATTTTTCGCCGGCTACATTGCCATAACACAGGACAGCTTTTCTGTGTTTCAGGTCATAGGTTGTAATGATGTTGTTTACAGATGGAGGGAATTCTGTATCTGAACTGTTTAACGGAAGCAGTGTCCACTGGTTACAATAGGTGCTGTAGGAGTAGACGCGATTCACAAATGTCGGGACTATTAAAGAAAGTCCATACTCCTTTGCGAATGCAAAATTGATGTTGAAGCCATAGAAAGGGGGTGAGTTTGAGGGAGACTGAAGTATTAGAGGACGTAAGGGATACCACTGTTTTGCAGCACCGTCGAAAGCCCAGGGAGCAATCTGATAACGTACGGTCATCGAACGGCGCCCCTCTTCGGCCAATGTTGTAAGATTTAAGGAGGGCTCCAGATAACCGTTAAAAAAGCCGTGATATGCTCCGCCAAATGCCAACATCAGGTTAAGTCCCTCATCGTAAGCAAATTTTGGCCCGCATCTTTTAGGTGGACGATCCATTGGAAAGATCTTTTCAAATGTACCGGTTTCGAATTTAAATGCATAGGTCATGTTTGTATTGTAAATGTCAGGTACTTCATTTTCAATCTGGTTAAAGAATGTGCCTAGATGTCCACCGAAAACAATGCCGATCCCATTTTTATAATCCCATGAAAGACCGGTCTCATATGGGTGAGTAACATCACCGATAGCCGCCTTTCTGTATTGCATCCGCCAGGAATTTACAGGCTGATTAATTACATCTGCTGCTATTGTCATGGCGACAAGTATGAGCAGAATAATAGCGATAAAGTTTGTTTTCATATTTTCTCCTCTTAAAAATTTCCAATATAAATTTAAAATAATGTATGGTACCTTCGTATGTGAAATACAAACTGATTCCAGTATATTACTAACATAGGTGTACTATTGTTCAATAATCGGTTATATATTTAGTTCATAATGAATAAAACTGCAGCTACTAAGATATTCAACGAACTTTGGACAGCCTTTGATCGCCACTACGCCTTATTTGAAGTCAAAGGTATAAACTGGAAACAGCTCGGTAACCTTTACCGCTCAAAGATTACTGCAGAGATATCAGAAAAAGCATTTTTCAATCTCTGCTGTGACATGATCGCACGGCTAAACGACAACCATGTACGTCTCAAAGACATCAGCAAGGAAATGTTCCGCTCTGGATTACTCGGAGAGCAAACTGAAGATAGCGTAACATTTTCAAGAGAACTTATCAATAAGTGTTTCCTTAAAGGCAAAGCCAAATTTGCACTTGACAATATCTTTTTTTACGGCAGAACCGCCAATAATGTAGGCTACATCCATTTCGATCGTTTTCACTGCAGAGCTGATACTTTGGCCGCTTTTGACATTATCATAAAGGGGCTTTCAGGGTGCAGAGCATTTATTATAGATGTGCGTAAAAATATGGGCGGAGACGATATAATCGGCAAACGAATCGCCGACCATTTTGCAGATGCAAAAAGACTTTACATGAAAACCAGCAGTAAAATTGGTCCGGAGCGTCAGGATTTTGCACCTGCCAGGGATTGGTATGTTGAAAACCGCAATCTAAAAACAACCGGAAAACCTGTTGTTTTACTTACCGATAGAACCTCTGTAAGCGCTGCTGAGAATTTTGCCCTTGCCTTTAAAGTAATGCCAAATGCCGCAGTTATTGGTGATATCACTTCAGGCTGTTATGCCGATTCTTTCTGGTTTAAGCTATCAAACGGCTGGGAGACTGCAATCTCGTTTAAGCTGTTTACAGATGGTAATAACGTCTGCTACGAGGGACTTGGAGTCGCTCCTGACTATAGAATTGTCAATACTGTAGATGATGTCAAGAATGAAAGAGATCCTGTATTATTATTTGCTCTA
>JAEUSG010000479.1 GCA_016788315.1 Fibrobacterota bacterium
AGAAGGATTTCCGGCTGGAGTATATCATGCTGAACTCTCAGCATATAATCAGACTGTCAGTGTTAAAAGGGTGGTATTGATGCGCTGATTATTTAATATTGGAGCAGACTAAATTGTATTTTCATAGTTAATATGAGAATACAATTACAGTCTAAGCTTCCAAATGTCGGCGTTACAATTTTTACCGAAATTAATGAACTGGCAGTACGTCATAATGCCATAAATCTTGGACAGGGTTTTCCTGATTATAATGTAAATAGTGATCTTCATGAGCTAGTTGCTGATGCCATGCGTAATGGCTTTAATCAATACACCCATATGAACGGCTATCCGCCGCTTCGTCAGAAAATTGCAGCAAAGATTAAAACACTTTACAATGCTGATGTTGATCCTGATTCCTCTATAACAGTTACTCCCGGCGGAACATATGCCATTTATACAGCTGTAACTTCTCTATTACGGCCCGGCGATGAGGCTATTGTATTTGAACCTGCCTACGACAGCTATATACCGAATATTGAGCTTAACAGCGGCAAGGCGGTTACGGTTCCTTTGCGGTTTCCCGATTATTCAATTCCTTGGGATCTGGTTGATAAAGCAATTACTTCACGCACGAGGTTAATCATACTGAATTCGCCCCATAATCCAACGGGTGCACTGATTACTGAAAATGACATCGTTGAGTTAAGTAAACGTGTTGCCGGTACTGATATTATGATTATCAGCGATGAGGTTTATGAGCACCTTATATTTGATGGCAAACCTCACTTAAGTCTGTTGAAATATCCTGAATTAGCTTCACGCAGCTTTGTCTGTTTCTCATTTGGTAAAACCTATTCCTGCACCGGATGGAAACTTGGGTACTGTATAGCTCCGCCTGAACTCATGAAGGAATTCAGAAAGGTGCATCAGTTTAACTGCTTTACCTGTGATACACCAAAACAAATTGCTTTGGCGCAATATCTTGACAATAGTAATGTTTATCTCTCTCTTGCCCCTTTAATGGAAGCCAAAAGAAATTTCTTACGCGAGTTAATGAAGAAAACTCCCTTCAAACTGATACCGTCACATGGCAGTTACTTTGAGTGTTACAGCTATGGCCATTTCAGCCAAGAGTCAGATCGTGATTTTGCGGCGAGGATGATAAGAGAGTGCGGTGTAGCGACTATTCCTGTTTCAGCATTTTATAGAACCGGACAGGATGACCATGTTGTCCGCTTCTGTTTTGCCAAAAAAGAATCCACTCTTGAAGAGGCTGCAAAAAGGATCTTAAAACTGTTTTAGTTTTGTGATTCCGAACCTTTGCAATTTTCACTTCTGCAATTCTCGTTATGCATCCTGATTGTGCAGTTGCAATGTCCGTGACTTATCATGCAAATACCGCCGAAGATTGTAAATAACCCCCAAAATATTGGAAGGTCAAGCACCTGAATTGCGGTTGGCTGGACTGAAATAAATGGAACTTGATAGATCCCGTATGCAGTGACAAAAGCGCCGATAGTCACTGCGATGTGGCCGATTAATATAGTGAACCTTCTGTGAGTCGTCCAGCCGATTTTCCATCCGATTATTGCCACAAAAAGTCCAACAATAATACCGATAATTCTACCAGCAGAAGGTTCGATGGCAAACTGAATTATATTGATCATGGTTACAATGATACCAATAAAGAAAGTAATTCGTGCCTTGAGAATCATGTTACTCCTTTTGAGAAATATCTTGTAGAAGGACCCTTACCAACTGCTAAAATTTTACCTTCAGCCGTTAGTCTCCTTAAATCACGTCTTATTGTTGGCAGTGAAACAGGAATCTGCTTTAAGCAATCTTTTGATGAAAAGTAAGGTTTAGAATTAAGTAGTTCAAGAATTTTTTCTTCCCGGATGTGATCAGGCAGATATGTTTTGGATATCGTCGCTGCTGTTTTGTCAGTTTTAAGTTCAAGATTGGAATCTATTTCACCATTTCTTTGGAGTATGGCAAGCTTCAGAATAGTATTGTATAGTTCACGTACATTACCAGTCCATTTATTCAGCAAGAATGTATCAAGTATTCTTCTTGATATGCCGGTAATTGCAAGTTTATGCTCTTTATTGATTTTTGCAACAAAGTATTCACAAAGAGCTGGTATGTCATCAACTCTGTCTCTAAGAAACGGAAGTTCTATTGTTATACCGTTGATTCTGTAATAAAGATCTTCACGGAAAAGAGAATTCTTAACGGCATCAGTTAAATTACTGTTTGTAGCAAGTATGATTCTGACATCTAGCTGAAGTAGAGCAGTGCTGCCAACCCGGCTTATTTTCTTGTTTTCCAAGAAATTTAATAGTTTGGCTTGTACTTCAAGAGGGATGTTGCCCACTTCGTCAAGGAAAAGAGTTCCGCCATCAGCAGCCTCAAGCTTACCAGTCTGACGGGTTGAGGCACCGGTAAATGCCCCCTTTTCGTGGCCAAACAATTCGCTCTCAATAAGATTCTGAGGTAACGCCGCACAGTCAACCTTAATAAATGGCTTGTTTGCTCTGTTGCTCCGCAAATGTATCGCATTTGCAAGAACATCTTTTCCTGAACCTGTAGGCCCCAATATCAATACTGTCGCATTTGTCGGAGCTATTTTTTCAGTAAGGTTTATTACTTTCAGAATTGCCGGATTGCTGCCTACAAAGCCGTAATAGTTTTTAGAGAAAAGCGCCTCCTGAGCTGCTTTGGCAGTATCAACATCAGCTTCCAGTCTTGCAAGTTGTGTCACATCTTTCAGTAACAGCCCTTTTGCTATTTGCGGACCTTTAATATCCCACTCTTCTATAAAATATGGATGAACTTCATATATATGTGACTCTATACCTGGAACAGAGAGTCGTAAAGGTTTATAGGCAAGATTTGGATTGTAGCTTGATGTTCTTGTCTGGACAACAACCTCTTTAAATGAAATAGGTGCTGTCGCTAGCAGACCGAAATATGGAAAATCATCTGAAAGTGGGGTCAGATCTGAATAGGAAAACTCTATTTTACCATTTATAAAGAACGAAATTAATCCGCCACTTTTTTCAATGCGGAATTCAAATTGTCCTACTGGCATAATATCAATCTGGTGATAGGCAACATGTCCTGCATTTTTCTTTAGTGTTAAATAAGTTTTTCCATTGAAATCCCTTATGCCCGCACTGTATCCTTTTGTAGTCCAGGGTGAAGGTTCATCTGCACAAAAGAGTATTGCAAAACGAACCTTTGCTGACATGTCAATTTTAACGCTTATGGCAAGATCACGCTCCCTTATGTCCGGGACAAAACGAGAATGTAAGTAGCCAGCACTGCCTGAGATTACAGCTTTAACGCCTGTTTGTTGTTCAAATTTCCAGTAACTTTCGAATGTTTTATTGATGTACCAGCTCATTGGGTTGGAAAAATCATCAGAATATACGGTTGACCACTTTTCATAAGCAGCGTCAGACAATGAAGTCATGTGTTTTTCTGCTGACTTGACTCTATGGTTTATTTCAATAGCATCCAATGGTGAAAGCAGAGCGGATATAGGATGGCCGGTTAATACGAGAGATGGTTGCTGTAATTCTGCGGTCAGGTTGGTTGTTACTACCTCTCTAATAGTATCATCATCATTAAGTAGTATTAAGAAGTCCTGCAATATTGATGTTAGAAGCGAAATAAGAACACCCTCTCTTTTTTTGAGGAATACTATTATGTGCTCTTTCGTTGGTGTACTATTTAAAGAAAAACGTTGAAAAAAAGATGAACCTGATTCATTAATTCTTTGCTGGATTGCGTGATGATTCAAATTGAAGTTTATAAAGATGTTATTAAGGGGTTTTATATCAATGTTCTTGAATTGGTCACTATAAGACTCATCCGGATAAATAATAGTGTCTAAATGCTGGTCTAGACAGTGCTTCCCTAAAAGGGTTGCAGAAACGCTGTTTGCAAAGATGATTTTTAGATCACTTTTATTAATGACCCATACAGGAAAAGGGGCAGATTCAAAAATTGATGTGTCGATAGCTATCATATTCATGCGTTCAAATAGAGTCAAATGCAATCAAGTGCACATTTTAAAAGAAAATTAGATTATTTGTAGACGTAAGTACATATAAAATATAGCTTTTATCGTTGGTACAGCATTTGCGTTTCTGAGGTTATAGAATAAACCTTTAGGAGGAAATATGACAATATCAATTCTTGCAAGGATACTCGGAGATTTTCTATGAAATTATTTTCTTTATGCCTGCTCCTGTTGGCGTGCGCTGCTGGGGTCGAAGCCGCAAGGTTCACTTCAGAGCCAGTGGTGACTGACGAAGGATCCAGATTTGTCATTAGGTTTACAGTAAGCGAACTTACAGATGTCGCAATCTATGCTGAAGACACGGCAACCGGGAAAATTATAGCCCACATTGCCGGCGGCGTTCTGGGAGCCAAAGCCCCTGCTCCGCTTCAAGCCGGTTCACTTGCACAAACACTGACCTGGGACAAACGTGATGACCGAGGTAATCTTCTGTCTGGTGGTTACGATATCCGTGTGGGACTTGGCCTGCAGGCAAGGCTGGACCGCTTCTTCGGATGGCAGAGCAAATATGTCCTCAATTATAACTGCATTTCCCGGATTCTGGGAATGACAGTGGACAGCCAGGGCAATATCATTGTTCAGGCAATCAGCCAAACCAAAGAGCACATGCGCATCTACTCCTTTAACCGAAATGGTGATTATGTCCGGACACTCCACCCCTATTCCGGCGCATTGCCCAATGAAAAGGTGCGCGGCTTCGGCCGGGTCACAAGGCGCGACGGAAAAATCATTCCTGCCCAATATCAGACACAGCTTTTTTCTGTGGTTCCTGAACTGGTGAGCAATAACAAGCACGGCCTTTCCGTCTCTGCACAGGGTTGGCTGCTAATTCCCAATGGCGGTCCTATGCACTATGGTCTCAACAGCAAGGCTGCTCGGGTGATTGTCATGGGACTCGACGGCTCCTGCCCGAGAGACACGGCGTATGGTCCCCGACTGCCCATGAATACAACACCCAGCTATGACAGCAAGACAGACCTGTATCCGTATATCGGCCTTAATCCAACTGCAGACGGAAAAACCCTGCTTGCATGCGTTGATACAGTCATTTATAAATCAGCACTTGACTTTAGCGGAACCATGGTGCCCTTCCTGCGCGGTTTCTCCAAAATCCGTGGATTAGCGCTGGACGGCGCTGGTCGTCTGTATGTTGCTGACTATTCGGCTAACCTGATTCGAATCTTTGACTCCACTGGAATCAAACTTGACAGCATCTCACTAACCAGACCTTTTGAAGTAAAGGTTCATCGTGGAACCGGAGCCCTCTATGTTGCCTCAGCCGACTCTCTGGGTCGAAGGCTTATTCTCCGGAAATTTTCTGCCTTTCCGGCTTTCGACTCGGTATCGCAATTTGTTCAGACAGGTGACCAGTATACATTTAACCGAGGTGCACTGCCCAACCTTGCACTCGATATTTCAGCCATTCGTCCCCGTATCTGGATTGGTCCCTGTACTTATGGGGTTCCTCTCATCACTGCAGTTGACGATACTGGTTCGGGCTTCAAACTGCCGGGGGTGACTATTGGAGGCAGGCACTGGGTTAATACAGACCAGATGCCCTCAGACCCCGGTGATGGAGGTGTTCATGCTCCCGGATATATTACCGTGGACCCGGATGAAAAAGTCTGTTATAGTGGTAATGTTAATTATGGACGCATTGACCTTACTACTGGAACGGTCACTAAATCAAAAATCAGATCCAATGAGCTAGCCTTTTCTCTTGATGGCACTCTGTTGTACGCTTTTGGAAATGGGAATACCTTGGATTCGTCACTCCGAGCCTTTGACCGTAGTGAATTGCAGAAGAGCTGGCCCAATGGCAAACAGCAGCTCTATGTTCCGGAAAACTGTTTTTCAGGTCCCTATGCCGGGAGTCGCGGTCTATGTGTTGACAAAGACAACAACCTTTTCGTTCTTTCAAAGACCGCCAATGAGTTGTATGCAAAAGCGTACCGCTTCTCGAAAGAAGGTGAGCGGTCTGCGGAGCCTGTATTTACAATGTTTGACAATGTCCGGGCTGCTGTTGGCGGGTTTCAGGTGGACCGGAGCGGCAGCATTTTTACAACATGCAATATCCGGCCCCGCGGCATCACTTATCCCGCTGGTCTGACAGGTCCCCTGTTTCCCAATCCTGAAGTTACTCATCAGTTATGGGATTTTGCTGAATATAACCACTACGCTTTCAACATGGGCTGTGTCTTCAAGTTCGCGGATTCAGGTGGTTCGATTATGCGTAATCTGAGCAAATCCTGGAGTACTGTCCCTACATCCAACTTTTCGGGTGACACGGTTCCGGCATTGCAGGTGGACGGTTTTTATCGTGCTGCTTTTGAGGTTAGCAAGGCCACGTGGCAATATTTCGGAGTCTCGCCGGTTCCAAGCGGCGTGGCCAGTAACAGCAAAGAATGCCAGTGTCACATGCCCCGACTGGCCGTGGATGGGTTTGGAATGGTCTTTGCACCTGATGCGGATATGAACTGCGTGGTAGCGCTTGACAATAACGGTAACGAAATCATGCGTTTTGGCGATTATGGCAACGTGGATGATCTAGGTGGAGGTTCCTCCATTCCCCTGGCCTGGCCACGCTATGTAGTTCGGGTGAACAAGTCGGTATATATCAGTGATGTCGTGAATAACCGGCTGGTCAAGGTTGCTCTTCGCCACAAAACCCTTTGGTCATTGCATGAAGGTCTTGACACCATGTGGACCTCTGGTGAACTTGCTAGCAGGGCACTACCGGGTCAAATCAGCCTTTTTGCTTTTCCGCAGCCCTTTACACCGGGAGTCAATCTGGCGCTGTTGTGGCCCGGAAAGAATTCGGTTGTTGTCACAGTTCATGGGGCGGACGGCCGTCTGGTTAAAACCCTGGCTCGCAACTTGTGCGTAACAGACCGTCTAACACTGCGTTGGAACGGCGACGATGACCTGGGAAGGCCTCTTTCAGCAGGATGCTATTTAGTACGAGTTTCATCTGGGGGCAAAAGAATTTCAAAAATTCTCCTACTGGCTCGGTAACAGGTCAAGCCCAGTGATTGACAAATAGACATAATATGGTACTTTATAATGGTTAGAAATATATTTATTCAAATAGAGTCAAATGCAATCAAATACGAGCATTAAAAGAAAATTAGATCATTTATGGACGTAAGTACATATGAAATATAGCTTTTACCATTGGTACAGTATTTGCATTTCTGAGGGTATAGAATAAACCTTTAGGAGGAAAGATGAGAATATCAATTCTAGCAACTCTCTTATCATTAGCTGCTCTCGTAAATGCTTCAACCCTTGTTTCAGGACCTACACTCACTTACCGCTCAACTGATAAAAGCTGGCTAATCGATTTTACCGTTAGCGATTCAACTGATGTTTCGGTGGAAGCACTTAAGCGAGGGTTAGTGGTTGCCCATATCGCTTCCGGTGTTCTTGGAGCAAATGCACCTCTGCCACTTACACCAAATTCTTTACACCAGGCAATTGTATGGGATGGAAAAGATGATTTTGGTAAAACAATAACGGACACGACAGGTCTTGCTTTCAGAGTACGTCTCAACATGAGTGTGATATTTGACAAATATGTAAATAGGCAGGATCGTAGAATTCCAAGTATCACTTCATGGGGAATTGGCGGAATGGTTGTTGACTCTAATAGAAATCTTTATGTTATTGCGACCCCTGATATGGAAAAAGGGCGTACCTCCGGAAGATTATTTGTTTATTCATCCACTGGTGAATATGTAAAGACATTGCTCCCGTTTGCTGCCGATGCTGATCCATCAAAACTAGAAGGTGTAGTCTTTAATCCGGATGAAGGGCGTGGGTTGAATCCTACAATGCATGGTCAGATTCAGGAAGGGATAATGCCGAATTTACTGTCAGTAAGATCTATGACAATTGACATGAATAGAGCAGGTCAGATTATTATTGCATCGGGTTTCGCGGGGAAGTACACAGATTTCAGATCACGATATATCTCTTTTGTAAATAAAGATGGAGAGATTAAGTCCGGGCCATTGTTTTTGCGTGGTGGCGATCTTCAATTTGCATTCACGCCGGAAGGGGACAGTTTTTTTATATCCAGTTTTGGTCAATTTACACGGTACTATAATAGCTATAACAGCGATTCGAATTGCGTGTATAAATGTGGTATGTCAGTAAGTTCACAGCCGATTCTTTTTTCCGGTGAACGTGGAGTTGCTGGTTCTGATTCCAGCCATTTTAAACGTCCCTGGGGAATAGCATCAGATGCAGCTGGTAATGTTTATGTAGCTGATCATAACAATTGCAGAATAAAAAAGCTCAATAGAAGCGGAAAGTGCATTGGTATTTTGAAAGTTATCGGTAAGCCGATGGTACTAAAAGTTCATCCGGTTACTGGACATATTTATACTACGCAGCTTGATACGATTACAGGGTCTATCTTTGTGCGTAAATATACAGATATTGATGCAACAGCACCATCAATAACCCTTTCTCTTGGTCAGTCTACAACATGGGCAAGTACAACTTCTGGTTTGAATGTTACTTCACATAAGGCGATTGTTATGGCGCTTGACCACTATGGGGACAGCGCTGTTGTGTATGTGGGCGCATCAATGCCTGGTATTGTTCAGTGGAATGTAATGCGCCTTGCTGATGCAGGAACAAGTTTCATATCCACATATCCTAAAGATCTTGCACCAACAAATCCGGGCGCACTTTCTTTAATGACTGTTGACCAGAAGAATGATGTTGTTTATCTCACAGAAAAAAAGAATGGTGAGGGTAATGTGGCTTCCTGGTCATATAACGGCGAAACAGGAGCACTTTCCTCCTGGTGGGCCGATGATAATACAATGAAGCTTTTTTGCGCTCCAAGTGGCTTGTTTTATCAGCCCTCATTTTCTATGAGGGATCCATCGTTTTATCAGAAAAAAAATGCAGCTGGTACTGCCATCATGTTTGCAAACGGTACAAATAAAAGTCAATTGGGAAAATGCTGGGGCGACCGTTTTACCATGAAAAGCAATTTAAGCATAAATTATGATGGCAGTGTATTGGCTCTTGAGCATTTAAATAGAGTTGGCGATACCTGTCAGGTTGTTAAATATGATTCTGCAGGTGTAAGGGATAGTACACCACTTCTTAAGGGATTTCCAAATACAATATGTGTAAAAAGTGACAGAAAGGGAAATGTATTTGTAGCTGCCAATTTGAAACCACAAGGTAAAATCTATCCAGATTATCTCTCTTCTGCCACATTTATGAATAGTACACCAAGAGCTAGTACGGTTGCTGGCACATATGGTAATCTGCTTGGCGCGGCATATGGCAGCGTACTTAAATTCGGTCCTAATGGAGGTGCTGTCCGTAAAATTTCAAATACAAGTGCACCTCTAACATCCGAAGAAATTAGAATGGATGCATATTTAGGACGTACAGGAAATACTATGTATGACAATGACCGTTTTGCAGTTAGCGGTTTACAAAAGTCATTTCTAGGGATGTCACCTGTGCTGCCTAACAGATATACCTATGCCGGAGCAAGTGACTGTAACTGTTTTAACCCGGTCTTTGATGTTGATGCTCACGGTAGACTTTTTGTTCCTGATGCGGTAAGACACTGTGTATATGTGCTTGACAATAACATGAATGTAATTACCATGTTCGGTTCTTACGATAATTTTGACAATCAGGGTGGTACAGCTGTTGCAAATCGTCCATCAATTCCACTTGAATATCCGCATGATGTCCACTGTACTGACAAAGCAATATACGTAGGTAATTATGGAACACGCTACTACGGTGATTGGACTCATAGTTCCAGTGTACTAAGAACTGTGCCAGTGTATGAAAAAGAATATATTGTAGGTGATTCAACAGGAGTTGTTTCTGGAATTGCAAAAAACAACATGTTGGATAAAAGTCAATTTTCGCTTCAGGCATCCCCTAATCCGTTTAATCCAAGAGTCAATATCGATGTCAGGCTGCCTGGTGTATTAAAAGGGCAGCAGTGGAAACTTGCACTGTATGATGTCGGTGGAAAACTTGTAAAGATTATCGGTAGCGGTAAAGTATCGGCTGTTGGTGTTGAGGCATCATTTTCTTGGGATGGCTCTGATATGAACGGACATGCTCTTTCATCAGGTCAATTCATGGCAAGAATTTCGTGCGGAACATATCAGCAGAAAAAGATGATCGTAAAAATTAAATAGGTAATAAACTATGAATAAAATCATTATTCCTCTTCTGCTTGCAGCTTTGCTGCAGGCAGGGCTGGTTTCCTATCCTCTACGTATAACAGTGCAGCGTGGTGATACGGTGGAATTTACACCAATGATTAAGGGATGGAACAGGAATTTAACCGGTGTGAGTGTTTCTCATTCTTCACCATCGCACGGATCAATAATTGTTTTGTCAGGTTTTTTTACAACGCAGAAATATGTTATAAATCATAAGTATTTTTCATATGACACAGCTCGTTATTGTCCAAGAAATTTTCCTGGGTTTCGATATGTTGCATCACCTGGATTTACCGGGATCGATACATTTTCCTTTAAAATCAGAACTGCAACTGATTCGACAATGTTAACTAAATGCGAAATACGGGTTTATCCGCCTGATCCGGGACATAACACTGTTCTTATTGTTGTGAACAGTGCGCTTTTGAGCTCTATTTCATCAGAAGTTACCAGGTTGAAAATCGACCTTGAGAGCGAAGGTTTTACTGGGAAAATTGTTTCTTTTCCAGACCATGCAGACTATAACGATACTGCGGCAGCCAGGGAGTTGTGGGATACATTATCAACAGAATATTCTAAAGCAGATAAATTTATGGCAGGTGCCATTCTTATTGGTAATATCCCATTTGCAAAGGATCTGCGCGGTGTTTACAAAGATGTATACTTCTGGTCGATGTCTGCCTGGCTTAATCCATTGGAAAAAGATACGGCTAATCCTGTAATCGGCAGCCGGGTTATGCAAGACAATAAGGGAAAAGGACTTTATCTACGCTCTGTACCGAATGTTTGGGTGTCAAGAATATCTGGAAAATCACAATTAGTGAATTTTGGAGCCGAGTCAGACATAGTAAAGAGTATACTTCAGAATAATCATGACTATCGTACTGGCACGAGTCGATTACCTTCAACAGCACTTTATTATAATCTGCGAAGTCTCGCTGAAAAAAATATGGATAATAAGAGGCTTCTTAATATATGGCCTTCATTGTATGTTCGCCCCAGAACCGACAGCTCTGTTTCTCCGCTTTACAGGGAGCTTCGAGTTGGCGGGGATGTCTGGGATCTAAGTTGTCATGCTGGTAATGGGACTGAATATCGATCATACGAATCAAACGCAAACGGATATGCCTGGTTTTTCAGAGTTAATGTAAATGATCTTGCAAGATCACATGTTCAAGTGAGAGCAATAATTGCGCAAAATTGTCATTCAGCTGTGCCGGAAAAATTGGCTGCTTCAACAATGATGAGTCGTAATAACCATTGTGTCCTGATCGCATCCAGCGGTGATTATGCACAGGAGTCAGGTGAGTTGTCTCCAACAGATACTTCCCGTTGGCCCGGTACTGTTGAATTCAACGAATATTTGAAACAGGGCGATAGATGGGGACGCGCATGGCAACGTTCAAACATGTCGCTTTGGGGTACAATATTTTATGGTGACTTATCTCTTCGGCCCAATATGACTCCTCACAATTCAATCCCGATAATATCTGGATTTACAGCGGAGAAAAAAGGAATCCGTAACTGGCAGTTCAGTTCGAATGCAATTGATTCTGATGGAACAATACAGCTGTATGAATGGTTTCCAAATGGATATGATTTTGGTAAAGCAGTACCAGTTGCATCTTCAGTATCTGCCTCATCAATTAACTATACTTTTAATTCTTCTGCCCTATGTACTTTACGCGTTGAGGTTGAAGACAATTACAAGGCAAGAGACTTTTTGGAAGTCATTTTTTCACCTGATACAGGTATAGTGAAAATCCTGTCTCCATTTTTATCTACCGGCACATTGTCTTATGAAAAGGAAAATAACAAAACAGCTCAATCTACCTTTCATATTAATCCAAACCCATTTACCTCTAATACCAAGGTTATATGGCTGGGAGAATCAGGTATTGATGGGCTTTCTATTTTCAATCTATATGGCCAATCTATTCGTAAATTGACAGTTTATAACAAGTCGCCGAATAATAGTTTTGAATTTGCATGGGATGGTAGAGATAATCTTGGTCGACGGGTATCCGAAGGGGTTTATTTCTGTAGAATAGACTCTAAAGGGAAAAACATTTACGGGAAAATTATACTATCCCGCTAAAAATGATATTTGCCAACCATTTAACCCGGGATGTTTTAGTTTGAACCTTTTAACTCTTTTGATCGACTAAACTGCTTAAGTAGTGGTAAATCGAGAGCGAAAGGGGATTCTAATGCATTTGTGGTCAAAAATATTATTGGTACTAGTATTAAATTCTATACCACTGTTTGCCATAATTGGGCCCGTGAGTCCATATCCATCAGATCCAAATGGTATGCAACACTATGTGTTTTGGAACAGTGCTGACAGTTCATTCTATCATGTGAACACAAGAGGAGCCTCGGCCGATACACACCTTGTAAAAAGATATCAAGCTAAATTTCTTTCGAGGGACACATTGTTGGCAAAAATTGGTTCAGTTGGTTACATTAGAGATACTTCATACACGCTCCGGGATGGAAATGGTAAATATGCCGACTATATCTTTCGTAATGATACACAGATAGTAATTGACTCAATGAAATATTACACAGGTGCACCAAATGGAATGATTGTTCTTAGAGATACACTAGTAGCTGTTCACGTAGGATCCCTCGGGTTGAATCCCGCTGCCAATCTCCCCGTTGTTTTTGGAGCATTGAATGATTTGTGGAATGACGATTTTCTGATTTTAAACGGCAAAAGAGCAAAAATCCATCATAGAGATGGTGATATAAACGGATCAGTTTATCCATATGTAAGATATAGATTTTGGGTAAACGCCAGAGAGTGTCCTACCGGTTCAGATGTCACACTGAATGCAACATACAAATCATTGCCGGCACTTAAAACTTTTTCATCTTTAAATGAGTCAAAATGTGATTTTTTTGCTGATCCATATCAAAAAAGCAAACTTTATTTGTTTTATATCAGTGATTCTGGCAGAATTGTTTCTCAAGTGACATGGGATAATGGTTTGACCTGGGAGGAGATGTATGAATCAACAAGAAATCCGATTTTAACAGATACTTCTGATCATACAAGGTCTAATATTAATGTGACTGTTATGCCTGGTGCCGTAACTACGACCTTAAATATCACATGGACTACTGAAAAATCTGGAGTGGTAATAACCTCAAC
>JAEUSG010000482.1 GCA_016788315.1 Fibrobacterota bacterium
AGGCAATAGCCGACGACGGCGCCGGCAAAGGCAATCGCCGCCGAGACATTGTTGGCGCGGATCAGCGCCAGCTCGTTGTGGATGGTGGCGAACTGATAAAGCGCCAGGAAGATCGCCATCAAACCGAGCGACAGCCCGACGTAAATGGCAAAGGGTCCAAGCCCGCGCAGGGATTCGAGAACGATGCTGGTTTCCATCTTTGACGGTCTCCTGTTTCTGCTAATCTTTAGGCGCTGAGCGGGCAAATTGGAAGGAGGCCGCATCGATGGAAAAGATGTCACATGAATCTGACACTGTCTTTTATTTCACTGAAATTCAGCATGCATTTAATAACATTAAAAGAGATCGAATAAAGCTCTCAAGACTACGTGAGGTTAACGATCCATTCGAAGCTCGACCAACTGATTTTTCGGATCATGAAACGCGTGGAACCTGGCACCATCTAAAAAAATGTATCGACAGTCGTTTTCCTTTTATTTGCTTTTCAAAATCCTTTCGCTCCCCACTAATGTGGGCACATTATGCAAGACGCAATTACGGCTGCTGTGTTGAATATCAAATTAAGAAATATTGCAATGATGAATATAAATTGCTCGATATAGAGTATCGAAGCTTCGTTGACTACCCTGCAATTCACGTTGGAGAGAATTTTGCTAAGATTTCTATATCAGATGCAGCAAAATTCTTAAGTATTAAGAATTCTTGCTGGAGGTACGAAAAAGAGCGCCGTCTTCTTGTTTCGAGAAACAAAACTGGAATTAGTGAAGAAGACGGCCATCTTTTCATTAATAACAAGGAATTCATGAATCCAACTCGAATCATTCTCGGATACAGATCTGATAACGACATGAGTAAATTTAATAACCTGAAAGAACTCGCCGAAAAAAATGAAATCGAGTTAATCTACACGAAGCCCGCGTTGCGCGGAAATCGAATTGTTCACGATGAATCTAAGAACATTAAACTAAAGCAAATCTTGAAAGATAACGAAAAAAATCAAGCGTAAAAAACAAAGGGACCAAGCCCGCGCAGGGATTCAAGAACGATGCTGGTTTCCATGCGCGAAGCTCCATCACTCGCGGGCGCCCCCTTGGGCCGGGCATCCCGTCACTTGCCGCTTGCCGTCCCTTATCGAGCCAACCGCCCGCAAGTGCAACA
>JAEUSG010000508.1 GCA_016788315.1 Fibrobacterota bacterium
AACCTTCATGATAAAGTCTTGCCTGTGAATTGCTGGTTATGCTCATTGAAAGAATAAAAATGGCAGAAAATAGAGTCCAAATAGAAATACATCGGTTTAATTCAGGTTTAAATCTATTTGACTTAGAAAAATGTAGTGTAATAATAGCCGTTTTCTCCTATTATTATAATGATAATAAACTGCATAATCCCTAAAGGAGGGTTTTTTAATGAAATATGTGATCTTAACCGTAATGATGATTACCAGCTTTTCGTTGGCAGCTTCAGCCGATGAATGGCCGGTTCTGCATAACTCGAAGCATACCGGTTTTTCATCCACAACGGTACTAAAACCGCCACTAAAGCTAAAATGGGCTGTTAAGGCTCCGGGGGCATTTAAAGCGGGACCCGTTGTTGCAGAGGGTAAGGTTGTTATACAAAGCCGGGAAGGCTATCTATTCTGTTTTAATGCCGAAACCGGTGAACCTGTTTGGCGCTATTTCGTTCAAAGGATGGGCGCACACTATGTAGGGTTTACTGAAACAGGCCCATGTATAGATAACGGCAAAGTTTTTGCAAACTTTTATAGTGCTGGGCACCCTGGAGTGTCGGGAATGCGTTGCTTCGATCTAAATACTGGAGATTTGATCTGGAAAAGGCCATCAGGATATACTGAACACCGTATCCATTTTTCACCGCAGGTTATCAAAGGTCGCCTGCTTTTCTGCTCCAATAGAGAAATGACCGGTGCCCAGACTGAAAATATTTCTTCACTCGTTCATCATGCACAGGTGCAATGCTGGGATGCTGCAACAGGAGATACTCTTTGGACACATACATTGGCAACAAGAGTTGCTGCAAACACAACAATCCTTATAGCCGGCGATACAATATTTGCCTCTGCCGCCTGGGCAAACAACACTGATTCAGGAAAAACAGTGGCACTTGATACAAATGGAAATGTGCTGTGGTCTTCAACTGAACATCATGTGAGCGGTTACACAGGTAACATGCAATATATAGACGGTAAGTTATGGCTCCTTACTGCTGGTACAGCAGCACTGCGCATCATAGATCCTGCAGATGGCTGGAAAGTGAAGATGCAGGCTGGTGCAGGTGACTGCTATTCTAAAATTTATCCGGTTATGAATGGCAAATACTATGGAAGATCTTATGGCGGATGGGCATATCCGGCTTCTATAGCAACAGGTCAAGCTACTCCTTTCATCAGCAAATGGGGACAGAGTGCTGGCTCCGGCTGCGGAGCACCAGTTGCGGCAAACGGCTACATATACAATGTTTTTGGCGGTGGTGGCGGTATTACATATCCTAAAGGGGCTACATTTCCTGCCGGAACAGCCTTTGATGCAGGTTTTAAGATTGTGGCAACAGACGAAGCGGGCAACATAGTCTGGTATTTTCAGGATCGTTCACATCATTGCGCTTCAGTAGCTGTTGCATATGATAGACTTTTTGCAACAGCCGGTACCGAGGGGATGATTTACTGCTTTGAGAATGAGTAATTAAGGAGATCTTAAAATGAAGCATATATTAATAATCGCTGCTGTTTTAACGGCTTTTTCAATGTCTATGGCTATTGACTGGCCGCAATTTAAAAGAACGCCTGATAGAAGAGGCGCTGCACTTGAAGAAACTATAGCTCTTCCTGCAAACCTTTGCTCCTGGTTTGACTTTGGTTCGCCGATAACATCGTCACCGGCAATTGTTGATGGAAAGGCATATGTTATGGCAAATAATGGCATCTTAGCCTGTCTTGATCTTGCGGCCAATAAGGTGCTGTGGAGCAGATCGTTAGGAGGACGTACCAATGATATGTCACCTGCCGTTGCAAATGGCCGTGTTTATGCTGGAGCTGTTACAGGTATTTTTTACGTGCTTGATGCAATGAACGGCAGCATCATAAAGCAGTATGATGCCGGTGCACCGATTTTTGCTGCGCCATTGCTCTTGCCAAGCGGAGTCTATTTCGGCTCGTTTGATGCTGTTTTTCATGCTCTTGATTTGGATGGCAACAGTAAATGGAGAGATACAGCTGAAGTGAGTATTCTGCATGCCGCGGCTTTTTCAAAGGGGCAGATTGTTTATCCGGATCGCAATACAAACCTCTATTGGATTGAGGATAGCGGAACTTACGCTAAACGGGTTAAAAAGGTACGCTATTCACCTACTACATACAATAGTAATACCGGCTTTGTTACCTATCCAATGATCTGGGGTGACAGTATTTACATTGCCGGGTCAGAAGGAGAGATGGCAAATCAGTTTTACTATATCAATTTCAATACCGGTACTATTGCTAAAGGAGTAAGCATCTCTGGCGGCGGCAATGCCGGTGCTTTGGTTGTTGGCGGAGCTTCTGTTGATACAGTGCTTAAAAAAGTCTTTGCCGCATCAAATCTTGGAGGGCTTTGGGCTGGATGGGAAACGGCTCCTAGCTATTCTGCTTATCCGGTTGGAATATACAGTGTTAATACTCCTCCTGCCGTACTTGCTAATTGTGTAGTATTCGGATCAGAGAATAATCAGGATACCGGTGGCTGTGCTATCCATTTTTACAATAAATCCAACGGTACTGCATTATGGTCATTTAAACCTTCCACATACAAAGCAATTTCAGGCGGAATAGCAGTAGGCAACGGTATTGTTCTGGCAGGTTCTATGGATGGATATCTATACGGATTTGGAAGCGGTGCAGCTGTAACAGTTCCGGTTAAAGTTGATACTGTTATCGGCGGAACAAAAGCTGATAATGTAAATAAAAAAGGGGCAGGAGAGTGGATCTTGACCGCTTTTCCTAATCCAGCCGGTAATTCACCTCTAGTCTTTGATTTTATGGGACTGAATGGAGCTGCAGTAATTGAAATCTATTCTGTAAATGGCGTTCTTATAACAAAACTGCCTTTACAAAATGGTGTAAAAAAGGTAGTCTGGGATCTTAAGGATATCAACGGCATGCGTGTAGCCGGCGGCAGATATCATGCAGTAGCTAAAACCGGTATAATAGGTCAGAAAAAGAGTTTTACCGTTTATTTGCCTTGAAAACTTCACCGATC
>JAEUSG010000552.1 GCA_016788315.1 Fibrobacterota bacterium
AAATATTGTAGTACCAAGAAACATCAATCTTGCAAATGCACAGGTACGTATCTGCAATGTTGCAGGTCGTGAAGTTGCAGTATTCAAAAACTTATCATCATACTCTATTCAATGGAATGCCTCTTTACTGCCTACAGGATCATACCTCGTAAGCCTTACAGATGGCACTAAACACTTTACCAAAAAAGTGTCTCTGATGAAATAAGCTCAGGCTGAATAATAAAAGCACCCTGATAATAACAATTTATCAGGGTGCTTTTTTCTCTTTAAATAATATTAACCTAAACAGCATAGACCCATAAATTCAGATCAAAGGTAAATAATACATGTTAACAATTTTTATAAGATCACTCACAATAGTTTTAGTGTGCTTTTCGTTCTCTTTCTCACAAATATACTTTAAATTTAATGATGTAGAACCTACACAGACCATTGACTACTCCGGAAATGATAATCACGGTCAAAACTCAGGGACATGGGACATCGATGCACCACTTTCAGGTGCACTATATGAATGTTCTAGGAACTTCAATCAGACAAGTTTGATTTCAATCAATAGCAACAGAAGCTTTAATAATCTGAACGGAATGACTTTTAGCGTTTGGATCAAACTTGCTGCCAATGGTCAATATCAAACTTTAATTGCAAAAGGACAAGAAAACGTATCTTACGACTATTTAATTGACATCTCGGATAAAAATCGATTAAGATTCTGCTTCTATCCTAATCGACAGATAAATTGGAGGATATACGAAAACGATCAATGGGCACCAAAAATTGATCGATGGTACATGGTAACAGTAACTGTCAACAAACAAACAAATAAAGTAAGTTTCTATATTGACGGACAGCTTTCATGTGAAAAAAATGCAACGCTTGATTATACATTTACAACTGGACAAGTAAAAGTTGGTGCGCTTACTGCTACTAGAAACCATTTTCTAGGTGGAATGGACGAACTTCTTTTGCAGCCATATTGTATGACATCCAACGATGTCAAGAACTTGTATTCAAAAACTCCAAACCAAGTTCTTGTTTACAACATGCACTCCGAACAGGAAGCAATTATTAAAGACTATTCCGGACAACAAAATGATGCTATTACATTCGGTCAACCAACTATTGTGACAGATGAGTATCTCAGATGGGAGGGCGCTTATCTGGATGGAAATGGAACATCGTATTTTGAAGCACCAAGTTCAACATCTCTTGAGATGTCAGGTAACATGTCATTTTTCTTTGATGTATATTTATCTTCCCTTGGTAAATATCATGCAGTTTTCGCGAAAGGTGCGGAATACGTTTCCTATGATTATATGGTTGACGTATCACCAACTAATCATTTACGGTTTTGCTTCTATCCGAACACTAGTGTAGGATGGAGAATTTTTGAAAATACTGCTCTTACTTTAACTAAGAATTGTTGGTATAATTTTGCAATTATTGTGAATCAGTCTACTAAGACAATATCATTTTATCAGGGCGGAGTAAAAAATCAAACGATTTCAGCCACTCTTGATTTCAAGTCCTCACAGAATTCTATAAAGATCGGAACCATGGCGAAAAACAAAAATGGTCTTCATGGGATGATTAATAAGTTAAATTTCTACAATTATGCTATAAATGAAGCAGACGTAGAATTGATGACAGAATATTTTTCAATGCCAATGAAAAGACATGTGGACACTCTTGCAACAAGTTCAAAATCCAGTAGTGGTTATGATTTAGTTGTATCGCCAACTCCATTTAACCCAACAACAAACATCATCATACCGACAGGAGTAGACCTAGCAAAGGCAAACGTAAAAATCTACAATATCGCTGGTAAAATTGTAGCAGATTTGTCCAACCTGAAAAACAATAAAATTCAGTGGAACGCATCTTCATTACCAAGCGGTCAATATGTTGTTAAGCTATTAACACCAAATAAAATAATGACGAAAAAGGTCACATTACTAAGGTAATACCTGTAAGATAGCACAGAATCAATTATTACCAAAAACAATTAAGCATCAGAGGAATATCTTTCTCTGATGCTTTTTTATCTCTCACTTACTTACTGAATAATACTTTCTTGATTTCTGTCCTACTACCTGAAGCAACTTTCACAAGATAAACTCCCGAAGCCTTGTCAATAGTATTCCACGAAAACTTATGGAATCCTATGCTGGTATTTTTATTTGTATTGATTCTTTCTATAAGATTTCCACGAATATCATGTACTGTTACTTCCAAAAGGCCATGTTCTTTTTGGAATACAGTAATAGATGCGTTAGATTTCAAAGGATTTGGAGAAACAGAAACACCTCCATTCCTTAACGCTTCTTTCAACAATTCTGCCTGTGTTGGAGATTCTACAATATAAAAAGAGCCCACATTAGACCATTTAGCATCAGCAACACCATGTACCTTTACCTTCCAGAACAGATGAACAAGACGTGGTAGATTACGGGCGCATGAAAGAGAGCTCAACAAAGAAGCCTTTCCATTAACCTGCGCTGTAAAAGTATTCTGAGAAAAATCTGGAAGCGTTGAAAGCATTACATCAAAAACCGAACTGCTCCCATTGCATCTCCATAGAAGTTGCTCTTTAAATGTAACACTTTCTTCGTTTATTGGCGACACAAGTTCTGGCACATAAGCCCTGTCATATTCAGAAACTTTTATTTCATCAATCAATCCATAAAATGGAGCTATTCCGGGCTGTGAATCAGCAAATGCCAGTTCTGCACCGATGATAAAAGGTGTCTGTGAGTATTTTACTACGCTCATATCTATCGTAAATTCACCAACATTAACATCATTACAAAAATATGTGAGTTTTTTATTTGTTTGAGAATAAACTAAAGAAACGATGTAGTTTGAATCTGGCTGCCAATGAGCTCCTGCTGATTCAGCAAGAAGCTTATTCTGACCATCATATGCTTCAAAAGTAAATCCTCTACTATCTCTTGAAGCAAAAATATATCCAGTATTTATAGCCTGTTGATGGTTTGAGACATAGCGTCCCTTTTGAGGAAAAGGGTTCCGCGTTGCCACATCTATTCTGAAACTGCCATTAAAATTAAACTCACCTTTATTTGCTACAACAGCCCATGTTGAGCCGTCAAATTGAACTCCACCGCCATATCTACTCAAAGTCCATGCTGGAACTTTGTTGAATACGGCATCATGCCCATTTCCGCTTATATCTTTGGATGTATTTCCTGACATCTCATTAAATGTCCAATGAGCAACGGTGTTTACGTCTGTCTCGAATAAAGTTCTTTTGTTATCACTTAAAGAATATCTGGCAATATTGCTTACCCTAACCTGCTTAACATATCCATTAAAAGGAAAATCAGGAGTACCTGGTGCTCGCATACCCACAGTAAATTTAGCGTTATAAAAATTCAGAAGCGCCGAGTGTGTCTTCGATACAACCAGTTTGTCATTTATGAAGATAGCCAGAGAGCTACCATCAAATTGAGCTGCAACTTTATACCATGTATTCAGTTTTAATGCACTTGGAGAGGTTATAACATCCCAACCATCATAAACTGCACTGCCTACACACAACTCGACATACACTGAGTCGCCTATATTACGCAGGCGGAGTTCATAGCCATATGTTTGACTATCCCATGCGGCATACCCTAGCACGGTTGTTAACCATGAAGATATTGAACTAATTTTGATCTCAGTTTCTAATGTTAATGCGCTTTTGCCCAGACGACTATCCAGAGATGGATATTGCGCAAAACTGGAACTGCCGTCGAAATAAGCTGCTCCATCTTTTGTTTGAACATTTGTAAGAGTACCATTCAGTTTATTTGCAGACAAATCAACAGAACCGCTACCTGCAGTATAATCCCAAAGTGCAACCGTTGAATTATCTACTGTAAAAGCATTTACTAAAACAGCAAGCGTGCTCAATATGGAAAACAGCATCACCCTAAGTTTCATTTTGTACTCCTAATTCTGATATTTTATGTACATATTAAGTAAATATTATTTCAAATAATATGTCAAGCTGATCTTATTTTTGAAATTAATAGCATAAGAATAATACAGTACAGCCACTGCATCGGGCAATATACGCTAGTGCGCGCCTCTGCCGAACAAGACAGTAGGTACTGTTTCTATAAGGATTTTCAAATCGAAGAAGAATGATGCCCGTTCTACATAGAACATCTCAAGATAAATTCTGTCAGGATACTCGATATTACTTCTCCCGGCGACCTGCCACCAGCCTGTGATGCCGGGTTTTACAGACAGAAACTTCTTGGTATACTTATCATACTTCACTATCTCATCCACAACAATAGGTCTTGGACCAACAAGCGACATATCACCTGAAAATGCATTAAAGAGCTGCGGGAGTTCATCTAGGCTGGTTTTTCGCAAAAAAGCGCCAATCCAGGTAATTCTGGGGTCCTTTTCGGGGGGCAGCTTGAAGTTATTCTGAATATATTCCTCATATAATGCTCTGTTGCTTCGAAGAATCTTTTCAGCATCCATCACCATTGTTCTGAATTTGAAGATCCGGAACACCTGCCCGTTTTTACCAAGACGGTACTGCCTGAAGAATACCGGTCCCTTTCGATCTGCGAGTTTTATAGCAAGACTAATAACAGCAATACTCGGAAGGAAAAGCAGAATGGCAATAGAGCTGCCGATAATATCCAGTATTCTTTTCAAAAAGAGATAACCGCTGCTATGGTATACGAGAGATAGATTTGTGCTTATTCCATACGATTTATCGAGTGCACCGGCGCCATCAATTGTGCTTTCCTCTTCATGCCGAACCGACCTATGAATAAAGTCAAGAAAAGAGCGCACGGTAAAAAGGCCGATAACCAAAAGCAGCCAATAAAGAACTGTCAGCTTGAGTCCGGTCGGAGATGGAAAAATCTCTGCAACGTTTCCTGTCGCAATCGTTGCGACAACATCTATAATTTTCAGAATAATTATACCGGTAGTAACGGCCAGCATAACCTGAACAAGTGATACTCCAGGATTCCTATCGTAAAAACCGAACGGTATGAAAATCAGCATCAAAGGAATAGTGATATAGATGTTTGAGTAGATGATTACTGTAGCAAGATCTGATAATGTGCCTGATTCAAACTGTAGCACAAAAAGTTTAATGGATGCAACAGCAGCTATAGATGCATTAAGGACCAGCAGGTCAGTTAGTAAAAAGAGGAGTTTTCTTAATGGCAAATGTTTCATTATAGACAGGGTAATATACAATAATCAGCCTGTCATGGTCGAAGAGTAACTTTGTTTCTTCCTGTTTTCTTACTTTCGTACATTGCCTGATCTCCTTTGCCTACCAGACTTACAAGGGTATCTTCGGATGAAACGAGTGCAGCACCAAGCGAAACGGTTACTGATATCCCTGTTGATCCAAGCCTGACAACCGTTTCAGATACCAGTTTTCGCACTTTTTCGGCAATATCTGCCAATTGATGTTTGTTTACGCTGGAAATCAAACAGAGAAATTCTTCCCCGCCCCAGCGAATTAAATCATCAAAGGATCTAAGGTGAAGCCGGATTGTTTTTGCAACAGCTCTTAGCACTCTGTCGCCAGTATCATGCCCATACTCATCATTGATCTGTTTGAAATGGTCGATGTCTATAAACAGTATTCCGAATTCTACACCATATCTGTGATACTCCTCAAGCTTAGTGGCAAGCCGCATCTCGCCCATTCGTCTGTTGCCTGCTTCAGTGAGTAAATCAATCAAAGACAATCTTTTCATTGTTTCAAGAGATTTTTCCATATTTGCCAAATCAGAGGCGTCCCGAATCAGCTCTACTGCACCGAGAATTGTCTTCCCATCAGTCCCATACCAGGGTATCACGGTAATCTGGACTGGAATTTTGTGTCCTTCTTTATGATTGAATGAAACGTATTCAGAAAAACTTTCTCCGCTCATGAATGTTTTGTGAATATTACAGCTGCCGTCACACTCTTTTTTGCCATCCATTGAGGCGAAACGAAGGCAATTAAAAGGGCATGACATACCCTTGACCTCTTCGGATGTGAATCCTGTTAGACGTTCAGCACCACGACTCCAGTAACGGGCGGTACGATCCTTGTTTATTACAAGAACCCCTTCATCAATGTTTTCAAGAATTGACAGATAAAATTCTGCGCTATCCATTACTGAACTTTAGTTTTCCTTGAAAATATTATCGTCATAGGCTGTTTCTAGGCTGTTTTTATGGCGTGCTTCCTCTTCGGCCATTTTAACAAAAAAATCCTTCTGAGAAGGATCGGTAACAGCTGATGACATATCATTATATAACCTTACAGCCTTTTTTTCAGCCTGTATAGCGAAAAGCAGCACATCCTGAACGGTGGCATTTTCGGAAAGGGGCTTTTCAACCATATATTCACCCATTTTTAGATTGGCTGCTGAAGCGGAACTCAATGCACTGCTTTCGCCAGCCTTGAAACTGCGAAGTTTAGCAGCGTGACCCTTTTCCATGTTGGCCATATCCATCAGCATCTCTTTAGCCCCTTTATCGGTAACCTTAACGGCAAGGCCAGCATAAAGTGTAAACGCCTTTTCCTCTTCACCTATAGCGAACTCTACCCATTGATTAAGCTGATTGTTCATTTGAATATCTCCAGATAAATTGTAAGTATAAACATCATCGTCAAAGAAAATAACATTGATCCCGTCCATCTGTCTCGTTTTTCTATCATTTTGTGCTCCTTGGAGGCTATCTTTTAGGGGTTGTACAGGATTTTAACGAAATTTAAGGAATACACGTGGACGAGCAAAAACAGAACGCAGCAGAAGAAAAGAAGCCTAACGATATCATAAAGGTAGAGGTTACATTCCGCGGAAATAAGCGGATGATTTACGATGCCCACAAGGGAGCAGATTTCATTGTCGGTGAAATTGTAATTGCCGAGGTCGATAAGGGTTCTGATATCGGTCAAATATCTCTTATGGGAACACTGGCGGGAAAAAAGAAATGTGAACCCCACAGCCACAGCATAATTCGTCATGCATCCAAAGAGGATCTTGAGAAATTTGAGTTGGTGCGAAACGACGAAAGGGATGCCTTCTTTGTCGGGAAAGAGAAGATAAAAGCTCACGGTCTCGACATGACCCTGACAGAAGTAGAAAAGCAGTTTGACGATTCAAAGATTATGTTTTACTTTCTGGCAGAGCACAGAGTTGACTTCAGAGAACTGGTTAAAGATTTGGCTTCACATTTTAAAACAAGAATAGAACTTCGTCAGATAGGTGTAAGAGATGAAGCTCGCCGCTACGACGGCGTTGGAGTCTGCGGCAGACGTCTCTGCTGCGCAGGATGGCTTGCAACATTCGATCAGATTTCTACGCAGATGGCAAGAATCCAGCATCTTTCACTCAATCAGTCCAAACTTTCCGGTAATTGCGGGAGATTAAAATGCTGTCTTAAATTTGAAATACCTCTTTACGAAGAGGTTAATGCCTGTCTCCCCCACCAGGGCGATACTATGAAGACCGCAAAAGGAGAAGGCAAAATCATCGGCATCAGTGCTCTTAAAGGACAGGTGAAGGTGCTCTATGCTGATACGGGTAATACCGAAATAATCGACATAGAAAAATGTCAGAAGATACTTTTTCCTGAAAGATCTGAACCGGAGATTGAACCGGAAACAAAGACTACTGCTCCTATTGCGGCTGAAGAGATAATTGACGAACCGGAACTTGATATTTCCCTGGATGACGACTCATTGACAACTGATAGTGCAGATGTGGAATCGGAGCTTTTCAATGACACAGAAACAAATGAAGAAAAATAGAACGCTTGTAACAGCCGCTCTACCATATGCCAACGGTCCTGTTCATATTGGCCATCTTGCTGGTGCATACCTTCCGGCAGATGTTTATGTCCGTTATCTCCGCCTAAAGGGTGAGGATGTCCTTTTCATTTGTGGAACCGACGAACACGGCGTACCCATAACACTTGCGGCCGAAAAGCTTAAGCAGCATCCTTCAGAATATGTTGCCGGCGTTCACACAATCATCAAAGATGCTTTCGACGGTGCCGGCATTTCATTCGATAATTTTTCCGGTACAGCACGACCTCTTCACTATAAAATTTCATCTGATTTCTTTCTTGAGTTAGACAAAAAAGGGTATCTCGAAAAGAAAAGCATAAAGCAGCTTTACTGCAGCCACTGCAAAAGATTTCTGCCCGACAGATATGTTGAAGGCACATGCCCGAAATGCCATAAAAGCGGTGCACGAGGCGATCAATGTGAATCATGCGGAAGTGACCTCGATCAGACTGAACTTGTTTCACCAGTATGTAAACTTTGCGGCGCTGCTCCTGAAATGAAGGACTCCTTCCACTGGTTCCTGAAATTATCAATGTTTGAAGGACAATTACGCGAATGGCTGGGAAGTAAAAATGGCATTTGGAAGGATAACGTGACAAACTTCTGCCGCGGGCTGCTTGATCAGGGATTGCCGGACAGAGCTATCACACGTGATATGGATTGGGGCATTCCAGTTCCGTTATCCGAAGGAAAAGGCAAAGTGATTTATGTCTGGTTTGATGCTCCCATAGGCTATATCTCATCCACTATTGAATGGGCTGAAAGAGTTGGCAAACCGGAGGCTTGGCGTGAATACTGGCAGAATCCAGAAACCAAACTGATCCATTTCATCGGTAAGGACAATATTGTTTTCCATTCAATCATGTGGCCTGCTGTCCTTATGGGAGTGGGCGGATACAACCTTCCGACAGATGTTCCT
>JAEUSG010000590.1 GCA_016788315.1 Fibrobacterota bacterium
TGTGTTGCAGAAATAGCAATTTCACCTTTTTCAACTTCAAGTACGGTTAGCACGCCATTCATTGGTGAAAGAATTGTTGTTTTACCAAGCTGATAATCGAGATCCTTCATCTCAAGTTCTATATCCTGCAAATTAATATCAGCCAGTGACTCTGCATTTTTAGCATCTTCTGATTTTGTTTTTGACACTGTGCCGGTGTTAACAAGCGCCTCTGTATTTGCCAAATCCCTTGAAGCCTGAGCAAGATTTATCCGTGCCCTTTTAAGGGAAAGTTCAAGTTTAGCTTTGCGACTTAAAAGTTGAGTGGGATCGATTTTTAAAATTCGATCGCCTTTTTTTACGCGCTGGCCCTCAGTAACATAAATGGTATCTATTTGCCCACTGGCCTCAGATTTAAGTTCAACTTTTATAACAGGCTGAACCTCGCCTGTCTGCTCAATAACATCACGCAAACTGCCCTTTTTAACAACTTCTTTTTTGTAAAGCGTTTCCGGATTAATCTTTTCGGAACAGGAGAAGATTAAAAAGAGTGAGATGACTAACGTTACAAGAAACACTGTTTTGATTGCCTTTGTCATGGAATTAAGACTCCAAATCGGTTAAGCGCCACACCGGCAACCTGTTCTATAACAATAACAGCTTTACGGAGAGCTATTTCTGAGGAAAGACGGTTAAGACGTGCGTTTATCAGATTGTTCTTTGCTCTTTCAAGCTCTAAAGAACCTGCTGCACCCAGTTTGTATGATTCCTGCATTTGACTGTAGGCTTTTTCAGCAATTACTATTTCAGCATCACGTATAGACAGTGAAAGCGAATCCAGATTCCAGGCATCGTAAAGCTGTTTCAGTCTGAATACCAGTTCCTTTTCTGCCTTCTCCTTTTCAGCTGCAGTAGAGTTTATTTTGGTCTGATTTATTTTATTGTCAATACGATCTGCTCTAGCAAGAATATCCCACGTCAGAGAAAGTCCTGCAAACGGCCCTGACTTTAACGGGTTTGTTAGCGCAGCCAAATTGTCCCCAAACGGAGCTTTACCGGCAAACTGTTTTGAATATCCAAGCGAAAGGTCAACCGCAGGAAGAATACTGTTTGAACTGTTTTCTGTGTACATTGTCACATTTCTTGCTGCTGTTGTCAATGCTGCAAGTGAATAGTTGGTCAATTTCATAGAATCGAGAGCCTGACTTTGCTCAATTATATGAGGTACATCTCCTTCGCTCTCCGGAGAAGTCAGCTCATCGGCATTTGCGCCGATCAAAAAGGCGAGATTCTCCTTGGCCTGCCTTTCACGGTGCTTTGCAGCAAGAGTCTTTTCATATGCACGAAGCACCTCAATAGCTGCGCTCAAAGTATCAGTTTCTGTTCCGGCTCCTACGCGAAACCTTGTAACAGCGGCGGATTTTAGAGAGTCAGCATAAGCCTTCTCACTTTTAGCAATATCTGAAGCTTTTACAGCCAATACCCAATCCCAGAATGCAGAACGTGAATTTGAAACCGTTTCAAGCATGCCATTTCTGAATTTGAGCCTATTCAGTGTAAGATTATTTGCAGCTACTTTTATATTGACGTCGGCATCGCCTTTGCCCCATCCACCCTTAAGAAGAGGTTGTTTAACAGCAACCTTAAGTGCCCCGCTATTAATAGCATCGTCATCATTATTTTTCTGCATACCATTATTTAACGATGCGGAAATAAGACCACCGCCGGGAAGCAGTTTTCCGGCAGTGAGAGAATACTGAACAGCACTATTTGTCAACGTTGAATCTGCCGCAGCACCTATATTGACATCTGTTGAAGGATTAAACATAACATCACCCTCAGCAGTCAGAGAAAGGCTTCTTACTGCATCCGCCCGTTTATAGGCAAGAGAATCGGCAGTGAGGGTTACTGACAGTATCTTTGCATCAGGGCTGTTTTTTACAGCCCTTTGAACAACATCTCTTTCGGTTATCGAAAATGTTAAAGTACTTACAATTAATACTGCGCTTGAAATCAGTTTTCTTTTTTGCACTTGTGGTCCATCTTTCCATCTTTTTTGAAGTCATTTCCGG
>JAEUSG010000629.1 GCA_016788315.1 Fibrobacterota bacterium
CAGACTTTGGTATAGCTGTTGCCCCGAATGGCCATCTCGCTGCAATGACCGCCCTCCCCTACATTGGTCTTACGCCCACAGCCGTTAGATATCACCCTGTGTCTGACACTCAAACAGCTCCCCGAAAAGTCGTCTTACTGAACAACATAGCTGTCGGAGGTGGTGGAGTTGCATTTGACTTAAAAGGAAATCTTTATGTCGGCCAGCCAATTCGAAGTGCTGGTGCCGGTTTACCAACTGTGATTACTACAGACTTATCTTGGACAAAAAGTACCGGTTCTATCTACCGATACAATAAGACTGGCTCTTTAGATGGAGATCTTTTTAGCGCACCGCTGACTGCAGTTGACAAAATCTATGATGTAGATTTCGGTCAATATGGCGGAGGCACAAGCTCCCGCTGCGACTGCATGACAGCAGGCTTCGGTATGGACGACTGGGGACGCCTCTATGTTCCAAATGGCCCATTTCAAAAGATATCTGTGCTTGACAATGAAGGCAATAGAACTCTCCGTTTCGGCAACTACGGCAACATTGAGAATGCTGCTGATGAAGCAAAAGGGATTGCTGGCACTGCAGGTAAATGTTATATGGCATACCCTTTTAATGTCAAAGCTACAGATGATTATATTTATGCAACAGACCCCGGTAACCTAATTCTTTCACGCTTCCAGAAGACTTTCGTATTGGATAACGAACCAACAATAAGTACTGTGATTGAGAATAGCAGACACCAAAGCGCTCTTGCACTGTCAGTTTACCCTAATCCACTAATGGCCGGAAGTAAGATTCAGATTACACTGCCATCAGTATCATCTATCTCATTGGAGTTGGTTGATTTGAACGGTAGACTTGTCAAAAAGATTGCATCAGGTTCTTACAGTGCAGGAAATCACAACTTCGTATGGAACAACAAGGCTGCAGCAGGTGTTTATTTACTGCGTCTGCAGTCAGGAAAATCAGTCCAGTCTAGAAAAGTTGTATTGACGAGATAGAGATAGGTTTAATCAGAAGGGGGGCGCCTATGTGCGCCCCCCTCTTGTTCTTCTAGTAAGTTTTTACCTCGACAAAACCAGTCTAATTCTCTGTACCTTATTTCCGCTATTCCATTCCGCGAAATATATACCTGACGGCAAACCTTCTGCTTTCCATGCGGCTTTCCCGCCTTTAAGCATGATAGTTTCAATCAATCGACCTGAAATATCACGTACCTTTACAGTTCCATTTGTCTGACCCGAAACAGAAATTGTCACTTCAGGAGTAAAAGGGTTTGGCGCAGCGCAAATTATTGCGATCTTCGCTGCACCATTTTTCTCAGTGTCTGTTCCACCTGCTTTAGTCATTAATAGTCTGTTCCCTGTCTTTTTGACAAGAAACTGTGGTACAGTCATAATGCTAAGAGAATCTGCCGCAATACGACCTGATTCAATAACTGTATTTGTTGCAACATCAATATTTTTCCAATCGATAAGCGCACCGGGAAATCCTTTGAATTTCTGTAATCTTCTTGGTGTAATGTCTACCCTTAGACTTTCTATAGGCACCGCAGGTGTATCGAGAAGTGTTGAAGTAAATAAAATACGTAGTGAATCATTGGAATCGATGAGAGAATCACCGGCATAACTGAGTCTGTGCAGAGAGGAAGACCAATCTATTTGGCAGTTCATCCAACCTGCTGAATCACAGACAAAATTTGTAGGTGCAATAGCGATATTGAATGAATCTGATTGTGTAACCTTGCCATAATTAGAATTTCCAACGGTTGCATTCGAAAAGGCAGGAAACATCTCATTCAATTTGAATCTGAGCATTCCTCCGCCTGGAACCGTTCTGCCATATTGGCCGTTTTCGTGGCCGATATTGAGCCATCTGCCCCAAACACCCTGATGATGTTTTTGCATAACGTCAAAGAAGTATGAGTGTGTGTAGAATGGATGCAGGTTGTCTTTAGAGCCGGACATATCAATTACCGGTGCCATTTCCACGTGTCGCATATACTCAAGTATCCATCCAACATTGTTCCATTTATATATCTGTACACCGTTTCTGGCTGTTAATCCCAGGGTTACAGCACCCCATCTTTCGGCAAACATGCTTTCAGGATAATTCATTCTTCCAATTGTCGGAGCGAAAGCGGCAAAAAGGCCAGGATAATGGCAGCCAATAAGCAGTGTTCCGCCCCCTCCCATGCTCTGTCCGCCAAGATAAACACGCGTTGTATCAATCGAGAAACGCTTATCCTGTTTTACTGCATGTAGATAGTTTACATACCGCATTGCCGTATAATCAATAATTGTATCGCCTTTCTGAAAAGGATGCTTTTGGTAGTTATTTGATACACCATACCACCATGTATGATTTACATCTTCACCAGGAACAGAATTGTCCTTCAAATTGAGACTATAACCAAAATCGACATAACCGCTTGGCTGGTTATATGCATCGACACCTGAATATCCGTGCAGGCCTGTGTATATGGGGAGATTCTTCTGTCCTCTTTTTGTGTTTATAAGAGATACCTGAAACAGATCACCGTAATAATCATAGTTATGAGGCCAATCATCATAATCCATCCAGTAATAGAACATCCAGAACTCACTGTAAGGAGTGGTATGGCTGCGCATTACCCCTGCAGGCCACTTCCAGAACTCTTCAGGTGCTGCAACAGTTGTTGCGTTCTCGCCAGCCACAATACCTGTTGAATCGACCGAACCATAAGTGACAGTAACAGCGTAATAGAAATTACCATTTACTTTTGGCGTATAGACAAATAGCCCAGTACCAGTATCAAGCGGAGCTCCGGAATCTGTAATTATGTGATAGAAACCGTACCGTTTATCAAAACCAGATTTGCTTGGTATTGCTGCCACAGGATTTAAACCGGCTACAGTCAGAATCGGTGTAGAAGATCGAAATATCTTGTATTGAACTGTGGTATCAGAAATCTCTTTCCATGTTACAAATGTCTTCCCTTTTCTGAATTCAGCTTTCAAACCAGTAACACCAGCCTGTAAAAGAGAAGTTAGCAGAAAAAGGGATACAACGAAATATCGCATAGATATACTCCTGTAGTTAAGTTATAAACCTAATATGCAATTATCATACCTTCCAGAAACAGCTTTTTTAACCAAAATTATGTACATTAGCCATTATGATACAGTGTATCATTTTATAATATGCATAATCTTCTTTTTTATAATATGTTATGATATATTATGATACACTCAAATAACATCGAAAACATGTCACATATTTCGGTTTCTGCCAAAGCAGCTAAAAAGCTGATAGATTTTCACAAAGTATTTCCATTTGGCTTATTCACAAAGCACTACATCTGCTTTTTGGTTTCTCCTGAAGGAAAACTTATTCTGGATAACCGTAATGCTCCGGAAATGTCCTATCATAATACCCGCTTTCAGATAAATGGTCAGCAAGTAACCGACTATTTTAATGTCCCTGTAAACTCAGGCCCGTCGGATTGGTTCAAAGAGCCATGTATGAGATACGGTTCAATTAAAATGGCGGCCTTTAATGAAAAAAGCGAAGCGTCCATCTTATTCTCAGATGAGGTAAGATATTCACAGGCGAAACGTACGCTTTACTTAATAGAACTCGAAGACGCGGATAATTTTTCCTTTGGAGTAATCACCTTTCTTGTGAATCCTGCCGAAGGACTCTTTGCAAACCTGCATCCATATGTCCTCACAGACAACAATGGTGTAATAATAAGCTTCAACCACGCGTTCAGAGCCGCTCTCAGACTACCAAACAATCTTATTCAGGGACAGAGAGTTACATCATTCATAAACTTTGATGGCGAACCGGAAAGAATCAGGTCTGGAAATATCAATTGGACTACATCAAAGATCAACCTTCAGGCAGATTTTATCTGGCCTGAGGAGTTCAAAAACAATGAAAGAAGCATTGAGTGGAGAAGGGAACAGCATCGAGGGCCCAATACATTTGCCGAATATATGCATCCATTTTCATATTCCGACGCTAACCTATTCGAATATGAACTTGATCTGCTGGAAGGTTGCCCGCCAGGTCTATGTATTCTGGCGAAAAAAGGGGACCACACATTTCCTGATGAATCAGGTTACATTATTAACTTTCAGGAAAAAGAGTCTGTAGTTTGGATAAAGAAGATGGGATTGCCCATAAATGCAGTAAAATGTGACTTCAACACTCTCAAAGGTCACATAAAAATTTCAATATTTTATTCACAGGGTAAACTTGCTTTGTCATTAAATGGCAAAACCA
>JAEUSG010000589.1 GCA_016788315.1 Fibrobacterota bacterium
GAGTGGAGGAACTATGAAAACGTTGAAAATATCCGCACTTATTGCACTCATGATAGCTGCATTGGTGCTACCCTGTACTCATCCCAGCTATTTTATTGCTGAACCAAGCTGGATTGCAGAAGAGCCATTCATGTTAGAGTGTCTCAGCAAAACCCCTGCAACAGACCAACCCAAAATGGATGCCCTTGTAAAAGCGATAACAGCAAAGTACCCAACGCTCAATATAAACGTTCAATCTCTTCCCATCAATGCAGATGTAAATGAGAGAAAGAATTCAGACAAAGCTCCTATTGTTACATTTCAGACAGGTACCAGCGGACATGGACTCCGTTGTACAATTGCCAGATTTGAGAAAAGATTTCCAACTATCGATGACTTTAAAATGGTCATTGAATCACCAACAAAAAAAGAGCTGATAAAGCAACTGACAAAAATAGGATTTGTAGCCCTTGTCATTGAAAGTAGCTGGGATAAAGCAAAAAACGAACGTCTGCTAAAATGTGCCGAACGAGGCATAAAAATGGCCAAAGACATGGCAAACCAGAAGTGTGGCCTTGTTAAAGTCAATCTCGGCAACGAACGTGAGAAATACCTATTCAACAACATTTATACTGATGGCCAGGAAAGAAAGCCTGGAATACTCCTTGTTTTCGGAAAAGGTAAAGGCCTGCACTTTACAGAAGATGATGCTGCACCGAATGTAATCATGGAAATTGCACAACAACTATCACAAACAACAAGTGCAGAGGCACAAAATCTCGCACCGCGTATCGTGCTTGACATGCCGATGCCTGCAATGATGGGAGCGCCACAATGAGTTTTCCGAAAAATTTTGCATGGGGTGTTGCCTCAGCTGCGTATCAGATTGAGGGAGCATGGAACGAAGATGGTAAAGGGCCGTCCGTATGGGATGAATTCTGCAGACGACCTGGCGCAATATGGAACGGTGATACAGGCGACACAGCATGCGACCACTATCACAGATTCAAGGAAGATGTTGCACTATTGAAAGAACTAGGTGTTCCAAACTACCGCCTGTCCATCTCTTGGCCCCGCGTAATGCCCAACGGAACCGGCGCTATCAACGAAAAAGGGCTGGCATTCTACGATGCACTCATTGACGCATTGCTCGAAGCCAAAATTACTCCATGGGTAACTCTCTTCCACTGGGACTATCCATATGAACTCTACAAAAAGGGCGGCTGGCTCAACTCTGAAAGCCCAAACTGGTTTGCAGAATATACTGAAGTTGTTGTTAAACGTCTCTCTGACAGAGTAACACATTGGATGACACTCAATGAACCCCAATGTTTTGTTGGCCTCGGCCACCTTGACGGAACGCACGCACCCGGTCTAAAACTGCAGTTCGACCAGTACCTTTTGGCCGCTCACAACGTACTTCTGGCACACGGAAAAGGGGTCATGGCCATCAGAGAACATGCCAAAAAGACCCCAGTCATAGGTTATGCTCCTGTCGGTCATAATTCAATTCCAGCTTCCCTCTCCAAAGAAGATATAGAAGCGGCCCGCCGTTCAACTTTTGCAGTTGATATGACAGAATGGAATTCAAGCTGGTATATGGATCCTGTGATTCTAGGTAAATATCCTGAGGAGGGGCTGAAACTCTACGGAAAAATGGTGCCGCACTACACAAACGATGATATGAAGATCATTAAGCAGCCGCTTGATTTTTTAGGTGTAAACATCTACAGAGGTACAGTTGTTAAGGCGGATGCCTCAGGCAACCCTGTAAAAGTACCTTTGAAGCCAGGTCACATAACTAACGCATTCCGCTGGCCAATCACGCCAGAAGCACTTCGCTGGGGACCGCGCTTCTTTTATGAACGCTATAAACTTCCTATTGTCATAACAGAGAATGGCCTTTCAGATATTAACTGGGTTCATGTTGATGGAAATGTATACGATCCAAATCGTATCGACTATACAACGCGATACATTCTCGAGTTACGTAAGGCAATCAATGACGGTGCAGACATCAGAGGCTATTTCCACTGGTCTGTTATGGATAATTTCGAATGGGCTGAAGGTTATAGAGAGAGATTCGGCCTAATCCATGTGGACTACCAGACGCAGAAAAGAACACCTAAACAGTCTGCCATGTGGTACAGCCGTTTGATATCGAGCAACGGTGCTCTTATGCCTTGACCTTGATCATATTCTCGATTGCAGTATCGATTATTCTTAAATCAATATCAGGGCTGAGCTTTTTGAAAATAGGAGAATTCTGCAACGCATTGCATTTGTCATTTTCAGCGGTAAAAAGAATAACCGGAATTATTGTACTCTTAGTAAATTCTTCAATTTCGGAAATTTCGGTATCAGCATCGACATTGATTATGATCATATTCGGGAGCTTATCAACTTCTGTAATACCTGCTAAAGGCTCTTCTGCCATAATGGTATATCCAAGCAGTTTAACATAGTGAAGATATGAATCAAAGAAAGCCTGCGATCTGTTTACGATCATAATCTTGAATTCAGCTACATTTCCTTCTAAAACAGGTCCCTCAGGATAAGTGCGCCCATCAAGATTTATGAAACGGGCATACATATTCATGCCAGTATGAATTTCATCAAAGAAGTTATTTCTAAATCCAGCAGGAAATCTCATCTGCACAAGAAGTTCATTGGGCAGCTTATTAACAATCTGATCACATTCGCGTCCGAGATTCATTCCTTTTGCTATGACATTTGCCATGCCGACGATCTGAACAAGTTTTTGCTGCTCAATATCAGTCTCGTCCTTAAAAGTTGCATAATCCATTTGCCGTAGAACCGCGGTGGTAATACGTTTCGGGATATTCCACCCGTCAAAAAGCTTCTCGAGAACATCGTTATGTGAAATTCCGATAACCGATCTGACAGCATCATAGAAACTTCCACCCTTTTCGGTTGTCTGTTTCATTATCGGCTCAAACAACTCCGGAAAAAATTCATCTAGTAAAAGTATGCCGAAATCATGAAGAAGACCTGAGACAAAGACCTCCTCCACGCTCTGAATGCCAGCCTGTTTTGCGAATCTCTCTGCAATAACAGCAACAGCCAAGGAATGATACCAGAACTCAAGCCTGCTGTAACCAAGACTCTTCTCTTCTTTGTCAAGCAACTTCATAATAGACATTGACAAAGCAATATTCTTAGTCTCTTTAAAACCAATCCTAACGACACCTTCTCTGATTTCTGAAATTTTTCTATCTCTAGAGGCAAACAAAACAGAATTTGCTACTTTTAGAATTGTAGTAGTCATTGCTGAATCTGTTTTAATAACTTTTGCAAGTTCAGGCGCGCCGCTTTTCAAATCATCAGCAATTTTCAGAATACGGTTAACAGTAAACGGAAATACCAGCAGCTTTCCGATATACTGCACCATCATATCAATTTTTTCTGATCCTACCTTTTCCTTGTCCATCAGAAAGGTTATCATCTCCTGCCTTTTTTGGACATCCTGCTCACCTTTTGGTGCGACGGAGACGCCTTTTCCCTTTAGAAAAACGCCAAGATCATTTATCAGTTCGCCGAAGCGTAAGGGTCTTACATAATATTTATTCACACCTGTAAGAAAAAGCAGCTTAACTGTTGTTGGATCCGAAACATTTCCGTAGGTCAAAACCGGTGTTTTAGCAAGTCGTTTATTTTTGCGCAGCAAACGTACAAAATGGAGAGATTCAGTATATACAGTCGGTATTTCCATAAGGAGAAGGTCGGGAATATACTGAAGACTTTTAACGTAATTAGCGTAGGTAGGTTCAGAAAGGATAACCTTGAAAGACTTCTGCTGAAACGCAAGACTGAGAATATCACCCTCTTTTTTATTGCTGGTGATAAGCAGCAGTTTTATCATACTGAAGTAAGCCCGTTTTCGTCAGGAACAATTCTAATTATCTTGTCGATGCTTGTAACAGTAAACAAATCCAACGCCTGTTGGTTCGGCGCCAAAATTGCCAGCATGCCTTTATTAGTACTGGAACCCTTTTCTGCAGCCAATAAAAGCGTTACAATACTGCTATCGACAAAATCTGTACAACTCATGTCTATAGCAACCTTGCTGTGCGTATTAACAAGATCCAGTATTTGCTGCTTAAAAGAGGACTCTTCCGAACCTCTGAGCACCTTCTGGGGCAGAGAAACTACAACCCAGCCGTAAACCTCTTTTTGCATACAATATCCAATCTGTGCAGGTAATTCCATATCAGGTAATATATCATATGCTTAAGAACTGCACAATAATCTATACATAACCTTCTTTAAGGAAGCCTGAAAAAGACTCCCCGCTCTTCTGTTGTAAAAGTTACAGAACCGTTTTCAATCAAAGCATCCATGATATCTGAAGTTTCATTTTCACTTAAGCCTAGCGTATGTGAAATATCTTCAAGAGTTGAGGGTCTTCTGCTGATTAAAGCGGTAATTTTACTAATCCTATCAATATTTTCGCCGCTTTCTACTCCCCTGCCCTTTGGTTTGGTAACAAGTTCGACCGGCACCCGCTTAAAGAAGGAGATAACCCTTTTGGCCTCCTCCGGAAGCATTGGACGCACCCAATCTTCTGTTCCCGGTCTATCAAGTCCGTTAATCTGAACCTTATCCGGTTTGATTCTTTCTGCAGCCTTTGAAAGAAGATCAAGTTCCTGCAAAGAGTCATTGACCCCTGGAACGATGAAAATTTCAAGCCACATCTGACCTTTAAATTCCTGGCGAAAACTTACAAGACTTTCTATTATAGAAATTGGATCCGGGGTCTGGGAGAGATCGCATCTATTAATTTTCTGATAAACACTTTTAGTTATAGCATCAAGAGAAGGGACAATCAAGTCAAGAGCCATTATTTCAGCCCTGACTTCAGGCTTAACAAGAAATGCGGAATTTGTCAGCAGCGCGGTTTTATATCCGGGATAATTCTGTTTGATAAAATTAACCACTCCGCCGATCCCTTTATTCAACAGCGGCTCTCCGGCACCGGAAAAAGTTATATAATCAACTTCAGGACGTGTTTTAAAAAAATCCTTTAATTCATCAAGCACTCTGAAAATTGGGATATATTCACGCCGTTCAGTTGTTAAATCTGTTGTTTCGCCGCATTCGCAATAGACACAATTAAAATTACAGATCTTATGCGGCACCAAATCGACACCGAGCGACATTCCAAGTCTGCGTGAAGCTAAGGGACCAAAAAGATATTTGTATGAAGTCATAAATTTATAACAACGTTATTAGATAAATGCCAAGCGCAACCAGTACGCCCACACCCGCAATAACAAACTTCTTGGCGCCGCTTTCATAGGAAGCTACCTGCTTATCTATTTCGGCCAGCGGAAACACCACACTTGCTGTTGCTTCATATTGAACAACAACCCGAAGTTCAGAAAGTTCTGCAATCGGCCGCAGCAACCGTTTTTGATTATCTGAATTGCCGCCATACAACCGCTTTATTTCATCGGGAAGTTGTTCATATCCAGCACTTCCATCTGTGAGACTGTCACGAAGCCCATCAGATATAAATGATACAGTATAGTTACCTACGGGCAGAGAATCAATTTTAAGAGGAGCAACGCCTCGATACTCACCGTTTACATAAACAGGCAGTTTAACATCAGGCTTATCGACAGTCACACTGAGGTTACCCCAGAAAGGTTTTTCTGCAAAGATTAATGCCGCTGTAAATAGAACAGCAATTATAGCCTTTCGCATTATCAATCTACCTCTTCCTGTTCTCTTAAAGTTTCTGCCTTACACTTGATGCAGCGCAGGAAATTACCCTTTGCTTTTGTTGACATTTCAAGCATAATCTGAGAATCGCAGTTATCGCAGGCCTTATTAACCGGTTTACTCCAGCTGGCAAACTTGCATTTCGGATATTCACTGCAAGAGAAGAAGATCTTTCCACGCTGCGAATATCTTTCAGCAATATAGCCGGTGCAGTTTTCTTCCGGACACTTTACACCTACAGGATAAGGCATAACACCCTTGCAGTCGGGATATCTTGAACAGCCCATAAAACGGCTCTTTTTCCATCGTTTCACAATCATCTGTGCATTACATAGACGGCAATGCATATCGGGAGCGGGGCCGCTGGCATCGTGCAGATCCTCTTCAAGCGGTTTTGTGCTTTTGCAGGCAGGATATGCAGAACAGGCAAGGAAACGGCCGTTACGGCCCCATTTTACCACCATTTTCTGGCCGCATCGGACGCAAATTTCTCCGGACTCCTCCTCTAGTGATTTCTTCAGCTCACGGGCCTTTTCCTGCGCCTGCTTCAGATCTTTCTTAAGCGGCTCATAAAACTGTTTTAAGAGTTCGATCCAGTCATCTTCACCGGATTCAACTTTGTCGAGATGATCTTCCATGTTGGCAGTGAAGCTGACATCAAAAATATCTGGAAACTCTTTAACCAATAATCCGTTGATTGTTTTTCCAAGAAGAGATGGGGTAAACCTTCTCTGTTCAAGTTCGACATACTCTCTTTTTTTAAGAGTATCAATAATCTGCGCATAGGTACTCGGTCGTCCGATGCCCTGTTTCTCAAGTTCCTTTACAAGTGTTGCTTCGCTGTATCGCGGAGGTGGCTGAGTAAAGTGCTGCTCCTTGTCAAAATTATCAGGCGTGATTGTTTCGCCTTTGATAAGTTCCGGCAGGAGAATAGTTGAATCATCATCCGGAGTTTCGTTGTCCGTATCCTGTTTGTTTTGAGGTTCTTCCTGTCCATAAACGGACATAAAGCCGTCAAATTTCATAACAGATCCTGCTGCTCTGAAAGTAACATTGCCGATTTCAATCTCTGCAGTTGTCAAGTCAAACTCAGCCGGCACCATTTGCGAGGCAAGAAAGCGCCTCCAAACAAGATCATACAGCCTGTATTGATCCTTCGAAAGATACCCTTTAAGTTTTTCAGGTTCAAAAGCCTTGTCGATATTTGTCGGCCTGATAGCTTCGTGAGCATCCTGAGCATTTTCGTTCTTTTTATACTCTTTAAAAGTCTCCGGCAGATACTTTTTCCCATATGTATCTTCGATGTACTTTGAGGCTGCTACCTTCGCATCGTTTGATACTCGTGTAGAGTCAGTTCTCATGTAGGTGATAAGACCAACCGTGCTTTCGCCGAGATCAAGACCTTCATAAAGCTGCTGAGCCAGAGACATTGTCTTTGATGCAGAGAAATGGAGTCTTCTTGCAGCTTCCTGCTGGATTGTACTCGTAATAAAAGGTGGAAGCGGATTGCGTCTTTTTGTTTTATAACTGACATCCGTAATCTTCCACTCTTTTCCTTTGACTGCTTCTATAACAGCATCAGTCGCAGGTTCATTTTTAAGGTCGGGATCTTTGCTATCAAGTTTGAAGAGTTTAACAGTAAATGGTCGTCCATCAGCTTTGCGGACATTGACTTCAAGTGTCCAGTACTCTTCTTTATTAAACGCGTCACGTTCAGCTTCTCTTTCACATATCAGGCGGAGCGCAACAGACTGAACACGTCCTGCTGAAAGACCTCTATATAGGGCTTTCCAAAGAAACGGACTTATTTTATAACCGACAATTCTGTCGAGTATACGTCTCGCCTGCTGTGCATTGACTTTATTCAAATCAATTTTCAGCGGCGTGGCAATAGCTGCCTTAACTGCGTTCTTTGTAATTTCATTTAAAAGAATTCTGTGCACAACTGCAGTTGGATTTACTTTTGAAACAATATCGGCAATGTGCCAGGCAATCGCCTCTCCTTCACGGTCAGGGTCGGGAGCGAGATATATTGTATCGGCCTTTGCGGCTGCCTTCTTAAGTTCGGTAATTATCTTCGCTTTGCCCTTCATTGTGACATATTTTGGCGCAAAACCGTTATCAATGTCTATACCGAACTCTTTGACCGGCAGATCAATGATATGTCCCATGGAGGCTTTAACAGTGAAATCCTTGCCAAGATATTTACCTATGGTCCGTGACTTAGCAGGAGACTCTACGATAATCAGATTATTTGACATTTTACTCCTTAAAACTCAGTGCCTGAAGTGGCGGGTACCGGTGAATATCATGGCAATGCCTTTTGAATTGCAAGCCGCAATGACTTCATCGTCCCGCTTTGAACCGCTGGGTTGAACAATGTATTTAATTCCGACCTCTGCCGCCTGTTCTATAGTATCGGCAAATGGAAAAAAGGCATCTGAAGCCATAACACATTCACCCATTTTTGCGCTAAGATATTCGGCAAATGGAATTGTTGATTTTTCCTCTTCGTGAAGACGCTTGAAATTCTCTTCCGCTTTCACTGCAGCCAATTTGCGCAGCGAATCTATTCTGTTAGGCTGGCCGGCTCCCATACCTACAACCCTGAAAAATCCAGGTGCATATTCATGCGCCAAAACTATCGCATTGCTCTTTGTATGTTTGCACGCTTTGTAGGCGAACTCTGCAAGATCACGTTTGGCGCTGTCAAATGGAGTTGTTGTTACTGTATCAAATTTCTCAAACAACAGGGCATCTCTATCCTGTTCGAGCATCCCGCCCATTATATGTCTGTAAACTTTGCCCGGCTTGGCTTCGGCAACCGGTCCGCTTAATTTAAGAAGTCTGATATCCTTGGATTTCAGTTTCAGAAACTCAAGAGCTTCCGAATCATAATCGGGAGCAATAAGTATTTCGACAAAGCGTCCTGAGAGTCGGCGGGCAGTTTTTATATCCACTGTGTCTGTTACCGCAATTACGCTGCCAAAAGCGGAAACGATATCGCCGTTCCATGCCATTTCAAGGGCCTGTTCGAGCGAGGCACCTGTGGCATATCCGCATGGATTGGTGTGCTTTACTACAACAGCGCCCTTTTTACCTGCCAATTCTCTTGCTGCTTCAAGGGCAGCATCACCATCAACATAATTGTTGAATGAGAGCTCTTTACCATGCAGTTTTTTTGCTGATCCAAGAGTCGCCTCGGCAGTTTTCTGTCTGAAGAAAATTGAAGACTGGTGACCATTTTCGCCATAACGCAATGTTTCACCGGAGTCAAACGATAGGTGTAATCTGCTCTCTTTGAGATAGCGCTGACTGAAAAAAGTGTCGATTGCTGCATCATACTTAGATGTTGTTGCAAAGGCCTTTACAGCAAGCGCCTGCCTTGTTGAAAGGGAGGTTTCCCCTTTGATATTTATCTCTTCTAGCACCTTCTTGTAGTCTGCCGGATCGACCAGAACAGTAACATACTTATGATTTTTTGCGGCACTGCGAATCATGCTTGGACCGCCGAT
>JAEUSG010000728.1 GCA_016788315.1 Fibrobacterota bacterium
CATCAGTTCAGATCAATCCGCAGAATGGCGCGAAAATTATTGAATTGAACCTTGATTGGGGCGGTCCCGGAAGTTTCCTTGGTATAACACAGTTTGCTTCACCTTCAACAGTTGCTGCAGTTGAACAGGATGGATACACAAGCGGCAGACTTGAAGAAATTGCTATTGATGAATTCGGTGTTATTCAGGGTGCATTCAGCAATGGTATAACAAAGGCGCTTGCTCAGATACTGACTGCAGATTTCAGAAATGCAGGCGGTCTTCTTAAGAAGGGTGACTCAATATATCAGGAGTCAAGTAACTCCGGTAACGCAGTTCTTGGAATACCAGGCGTCTCAAGTCAGGGTAAGATTAAGCCGGGTGCACTTGAATTGTCGAATGTTGAACTTGCAACTGAATTTACAAATATGATAACTACTCAGCGTGGTTATCAGGCTAATGCCCGTGTTATCACTACAAGTGACAGCATGATGCAGGAGCTTGTGAATCTTGTCAGATAATAATTGATATTTAGTAAGGAGTCCGCATCATGATAAAGCTTACTAAGTTGAACGGAAGCGTTGAAGTTATCAATGCGGACCTTATTGAAAGCGCGGAAGCGACTCCCGATACCATCATACGGCTGACAACAGGCCGGAAAATGGTGGTTCGGGAGAACATTGACCTGTTCATCGCGAAAGTGGTAGATTATAAGCGCTCGATAGCTGCGAAGATTTCTATAATAGAACGCAGTTCAGAAAAAGATGAATAGAGGGAAACGGGATGAGTGATATACTTTCACAGGAAGAGGTAGATGCCCTGCTTTCGGCGGTCTCCGCCGGTGACATGGGTGCGTCCTCTTCAGAACGGCAGTCGACTCCGTCATACAGCAGCGAAAGCACAGCTGTTGCTGACGATCGTCCTGTGCAGATATATGACTTCAGACGTCCCGACCGTGTCAGTAAAGATCAGATGCGTACCCTGCAGAATCTGCATGAGGGTTATGCACGTCTTTTTTCTACAACAATGACATCCTACTTGCGTACATTGGTTGAGATTGAACTTGTTTCTGTTGATCAGTTAACCTACTCAGAATTCATAATGTCAATCAGTAATCCAAGCTGTATTTATGTTTTCCAGATGGAACCTCTTGAAGGCAATGCGATTTTTGAAATCAATCCATCTCTTGTATTCTACATGGTTGATCGCCTTTTCGGCGGTCAGGGTAAGGCTTTGGAGCAGAATCGTGAGCTCACTTCAATTGAGGAGAGCGTTATGATGAAGATTACTGAACGTGCGCTTTCCGATCTCAAAGATGTCTGGGAGCATATCGGTATCTTCAATCCTAAAATTGCTAATTATGAAACTAATCCGCAGTTTGTTCAGGTTGCTCCCCCAAGTGAAACAGTAATTCTGGTTTCGCTGGAAGTAAGAATGAATAATGGTTCCGGCCTATTGTCTCTTTGCTTTCCTTTTATGGTTCTTGAAGGTGTTATCGGAAAACTTTCCGGTGAATCCTGGATGAAGGCGCAGCGCAGCAGTACAAGAGAGACTGAGAAAATAGTACGTAAAGAAATTGAAACGAGATCTGTCAGTGTGTCTGCTGAAATAGGCAATCTCACCCTTTCCGTGAGAGACCTTTTGCAGCTGCATAAGGGGGACGTTCTTCTCCTTGACAGACCAGCGGACAGCCGCCTTGGTATTAAGCTGAATGGTCAGCTGAAAATGGAAGGCAAGCCGGGATTGATAGGGCGGCATAAGGCGGTTCAGGTAACAGGATTTATAAATAAAGAGGAGATGTCATATGAGCAGTGATTTATTATCCCAGGATGACATAGACGCTCTGATACAGAGCGAAGCAGGCGGTTCTTCCGGCGGCGGTGGCGGAGGAGCAGGAGGCGGTATTAATACGGATCTCCTGAAAAAGCCTGTTAATATGATAGGCGAACAGATATCCACAGTGTTGCTCACTGTCCTCGGCAAAGATATCTCTGTAACAGTAAATAACATTGCACCATCTAAAGAAGGTCAACTCGCAGCAGATTTCGGCAGCGATTCTCTTATGCTGAGAGCTGATCTTTTCCAGAAACTGTCCGGTGCTTTCTATTTCGCGTATAAAAAGGCAGATGTAGCTACTCTTGCAGATCTTATGATGATGGGTGACGGCAGTGCTTCGTATGAAGAGGATCACAAAGACGCCATTGTTGAACTTACCAATCAGATTCTAGGAGCTGTGTCGAGTTCTTTCGGAAGCAATTTTGATGCACAGATAACTGTGGCTACCCCTACCGTCGAGGATTTTTCTCCTGATGCGGCTGGCTTTAATCCCTCACAGTCAATTGCAGCATATTGCACAATGAAGGTAGAGGATGTAAAGAGTTTTAAGTTTGCGATCCTTTTCCCGAATAACACAGCTTCTGAGATGGCTGATTTGGCAGCTGCAAAAGGCGGCGGCGGAGCATTGGGCGGCAGTTCAGGAATGGGCGGCGGAGGTGGCGGCGGATCATCTTTTGATTTCGCTGATTTGGGCGGCGGTGCTTCTGAAATGCAGCTCCAGAATTTTGCCCAGCCTTCCGGAAACCTGGCGACTGACCGTTCTACGATGTTTTCATCGACAAATAATCCGCAGCTCGACATGCTTCTTGATGTTACTCTTCAAGTAAGTATCGAGCTTGGACGAACCGATATGTCGATCAAGAAGATTCTTGAACTTGGGCCCGGTTCTATTATTGAACTTAACCGTATGGCAGGCGAGCCGGTTGACCTACTTGTAAATGACAAGGTTATTGCCAAAGGTGAAGTTGTAGTTGTAGATGAAAACTTCGGTATAAGAATTGTAAAACTGGTAAGCCCTGAAGAGCGTCTCAAAAATCTGAGATAGTTTGCTTTCTAGATTTTATGAACAGCGGAAGAGGGTGTCTATTCCAGTAATGTGGAATACCTCTCCGACAAGTCTGTTTGCACCGCTGACCTCGAATTTTACATTCTTTTCGGAGCAGGCTTTAAAAGATCTTACAAAAGCTCCGGCATTGATTCAATCAATGTAGGTTGTCTTTTTCAAATCAATATTGATTTCCTTAATGCCTTCGCTTATTGCTGTTTCGATCAATTCATATAGCTGATGTGCGTGGTGTGACTCAATAAGTGCTCCGCAAATGGAAAAACGGCATACTCCCGGTATCGCATCACATTCCCTATGTATGCCGAATTCAGACATTTCCTGAGGTGTTTCGGTTCCGGAAGAGATGTCAGAAATCTTATTGTGAGCCAGTATAAAATCATATTCGCTGCGGTAAATGTTGAGATGTCTATCCAGTTTTACACCAGTAAGGATCATACGCACCTTGTCAGGAACTTGTAAGAGACTTAATGTAATGCTCTTTTCAGAAAGAATTTTATAAAGCTCAACAAGCCTGTTAATGGTAGCACTGTAAAAGAAGGCAACTCTTTCAAGGCTGATTGCAAGGTGGCCGACACCATCTGTAGAAAACTTTGATGTATCGAGAGCTGCAAGATTGATCAGATCCTGTTCATTGTTTCCGCTAAGCCGGATTATGAGAGAATTGCCAAGTCTTTTGCTGTAAAGACTGGTGTGCATATTAGTCTCCAATGCTGAGCGCCTCTACTATTTTCCATGCTTTGGCGATCTCTTTGAAATCAGCATGTTCTTTTGGTGAGTGGGGGTTTCTGGCGGCAATTGAGAGATTGACACTGTCAATGCCCCTGTTGTTAAAAACGTTTGCATCGCTACCGCCTCTGTAGTGGTTGTATCGTGGTACCAGCCCAGAACTCTTGATGGCCTTTATGCTGCGCTGTGCTATAGGAGAGGTGGCTTTATGCAGATATGGTTTAAACATGTCTTCACGCTGCCATGACATGGAACCGCCATATTTCTTCGCCCATTTTTTAAATGTATCCATAACCTTCTTTACTACCTGCTCTGTTTTCTTCAATGAGCCTGCTCTGACTTCGCCGATTATTTCAGCTTTTGACGGAATTACATTGCTTCGCGTACCGGCGTTTATAACACCTATGTTAATAGATTCATCGTTGCCAGGCATACCAAGTGGTAATTCTGCAATTGCTTTGGAAGCCATAGCGATTACGCTCTTGCCTTCGTTTGGAGCAATTCCCGCGTGTGAACTCTGTCCTGTAAGTGTAACTTTGAATGTTACGCAGCCTACAGTGGAAAGAACAAAATGGCCCGGTTCCTGGCTGCCGTCTAAGTTGAATATCTGCTTAATGTTTTTTGGTACAGCCAGCTCTTCAGCACCGAACATACCGATCTCTTCCTGTGTTGTAAATGCACAAACATAGTTGCCCGGTTTTTCTGTGAGGAGCCTCAGCATAAGAGCGTTACCAAGTCTGTTATCTATACCTATTGGCCACTCTGAGGCTGATTCAATGCGGCTGCCGGAGAATTTAAGTTTACGTGATGGGCCAACATCGACGGTATCCATGTGTGAAGCGAACATAGTCTTCACTTTGTCCGGGTTAACACCCTTCGGCCAGGCCAGAATGTTGCCGGCATTCCCGCCGGTTTTTGAGGCACTTTTATCTTCACGCGCCTCAATACCGTTGGTTTTACAATATTTAAGGATGAAATCAGCAATACGCCGTTCATCTTTAGAGTGGCCATTTACATTTAGAAGATCCGTAAGAAGTTTGCAGAATGCTGAATCTGTCATTGCGTTGCTCCTTTATCATTTCCTTTTTTAATATCACTTAAAGATATATTCAGACCGGGCCAGAGTACCAGTCCGGCAAGAGTTACAGAAACCCAGCCGGTAAGATGATATATAATTGCAGTTGCAGCTGCAGTATCCTTGTTTATGTTAAAAAGGGTGAGTCCTGCCTGTATTGCAAGATCAAGAGTGCCGGCAAACCCCGGTGCGGAGGGGACGGCAACACCGAATGCAACAACACCGGATGTAAAACATGCCGAGCTGAAAGGTATTATTGCGCCAAGATTTACAGCAATGAGATAAATACTGACAGTATAGCAGAGGATACTGGCAAATGTCCAAACGAGCGACATTACAGCCTTGTAGGGATTGGAAAGCCAGTTTGATGAGTCACGCAGCATAGTTTCGATGTGTATGGTTAGTTTTGCCGCAAATGGTGGTAGCTTGAGTCTGAGTTTTTCAATAATCTTGAGGGTCTTTTCAGGTTTTAACGCAAAGAATAAAACACATATAAGCAGTAGTCCTAATCCGGCTGTTACCAGCAAAACAAAACTGGACACAGGCAGGAGACCAAGTATTTTAAGATCTGTATTATAAAAACCATAAATAAGAGCAGGAATAATTAGCAGAACGGCATAGCCGATAGTGTCAAGAAGCCGTTCGGCAATTAGAGATCCTATTGAGACGGGGAGAGAGTGGCCATGTTTTTTAGTTACAATGAATACTCTTGCTGCTTCGCCTATTCTAAATGGTAAAACATTATTAAGCATGTAAGACACTGTAATAATGGAAAAGAGAGATCGTGTGGTTTGACCATCTCTTGCAGTCAGTAGGACTTTAAGACGGAGAGCCCGGAAGATTAATGCAACGACTGACAGAAGTGCAGTAGCAATGAGTGTTAACGGGCTGATTCTGGAAAGAATTTCCGGCAGCTTGGAAAAATCGATGGATTTAAAAAAGACGATAACCGCAAGTGCGGTTATCGTCAATCCTAAAAGCAGTTTAAGAAAAGGCTTCATCAATACCGGTAATGGTCAGCTTTATATGGACCATTCATCGGAACACCGATATATTCTGCCTGCGCTGGCGTTAGCTTTGTCAGTTTAGCGTTTATTTTGCTTAAGTGAAGTCTTGCAACCTCTTCGTCGAGTGTTTTTGGAAGACGGTATACTCCGACTTTGTAATTCTTTGTCCAGAGCTCAATCTGTGCGACAGTCTGGTTTGAGAAGGAGTTTGACATTACAAAGGATGGATGACCCATAGCGCAGCCAAGGTTTACAAGACGGCCTTCAGCAAGGATGTAAATTGACTTGTCTTTACTAATGTAGTAACGATCAACCTGAGGCTTGATATTTACTTTTCTTACGCCTTTGGCTTTGTCGAGTTTGCCAACCTGGATTTCGTTGTCGAAGTGGCCGATGTTGCAGACAATTGCCTGATCTTTCATCTTCAGCATATGCTCGAGCGTTATGACATCTTTGTTGCCGGTAGTTGTGACATAAATGTCAGCCCAGCCTAGAGTATCTTCAACTGTCATAACTTCGAAGCCGTCCATTGCAGCCTGGAGAGCGCAAATAGGGTCAATTTCAGTTACAACAACGGTGCAGCGGGCACCGGCCAGTGATTGAGCGGAACCCTTTCCAACATCACCGTAACCGCAGACAACTGCCTTCTTGCCTGCAAGCATAACGTCCGTTGCTCTGCGGATACCATCAACAAGCGATTCACGGCAGCCATATACGTTGTCGAACTTTGACTTTGTTACCGAGTCGTTTACATTAATGGCAGGGAAGAGCAGTTCGCCGCTTTCCATCATCTGATAAAGACGTTTTACACCAGTAGTTGTCTCTTCGGATACGCCTTTTATTGCAGCAGCCATCTTAGAAAAGAACTTCGGATCCTTTTTCAGCGCTTTTGCAATAACAGCATGAAGGAGATCGAACTCTTCATTTCCTGTCTTTTTTGTGAGTATTGAAGGATTTTTCTCAGCTTTAACGCCTTCATGTATCATAAGCGTAGAATCACCGCCGTCGTCTACGATCAGCTGTGGTCCTTTGTTGCCGGGGAATGTGAGAGCCTGAAGAGTGTAGTCCCAGTATTCTGCAAGTGTTTCGCCTTTGTATGCGAAAACAGGAATGCCTGCTTTTGCGATAGCTGCAGCGGCATGATCCTGAGTTGAGAAAATGTTGCAGGAGCACCAGCGTACATCAGCACCGATGTCTCTAAGGGTCTCTATTAGAACAGCAGTCTGGATAGTCATGTGAAGCGAACCCATGACGCGGACACCCTTGAGAGGCTTCTTTTTAGAATACTTCTCACGGATAGCCATAAGACCGACCATCTCTTTTTCTGCAATGTCGATCTCTTTGCGGCCCCAATCGGCGAGAGAGAGATCTTTAACGATATAATCTTTGTTTGCCATTGTTTTGTTTTTCCTAAAAGTAAATTACAGTTTTTTCAATTCTTTCTTGATAGCTTCAACTTTGTCGGTTTTTTCCCATGTGAACTGGGATCTTCCAAAGTGGCCATATGCCGCAGTGTCTGCATACTTAACATCTGTTTTAAGTTTGAGGTGCTTGATAAGATCGGCTGGCTTAAGCGGGAACAGTTTTCTGACAATATCTGTAAGTGCTGAATCGCTTACTTTGCTTGTGCCGAAAGAATTGACAAGTACGGATACAGGAGCTGCAACACCGATGGCGTAGGCAAGCTGTACTTCGCAGCGCTTTGCTGCACCTGCTGCTACAAGGTTCTTTGCTACATAACGGGCCATGTAGGCTGCGCTTCTGTCAACCTTGCTTGGATCTTTTCCTGAGAATGCACCGCCGCCGTGGCGCCCCATTCCACCGTATGTGTCTACAATGATTTTACGCCCTGTAAGACCGCAATCGCCGTGCGGCCCGCCAACTACAAATCGGCCGGTTGGATTAATGTAGTATTTGGTGTTTTTGTCAACATATTTTCCGCAAACAGGCTTGATGAGTTTAGCAAGAATGTCTTTGCAGATGGTTTCGTGCTTAACTTCAGGTGAGTGCTGTGTTGATATGACAACTGCATCAATTCTGGTTGGCTTGCCGTCTACATATTCAACAGAGACCTGAGATTTTGAATCGGGACGGAGATATTTAAGTTTTCCAGACTTGCGGAGCTTTGCGAGTTCATATACAAGTTTGTGTGAAAGTTCAATTGGGAGAGGCATCAGTGAAGGTGTTTCATCGCATGCGTAGCCGAACATCATACCCTGATCACCAGCGCCCTGCTCCTTAAAGAGCCCTTTGCCTGCTGTAACGCCCTGAGAAATATCAGGAGACTGTTTGTCGAGAGTAACCAGAATAGCGCAGCCTTCTGCATCAAAACCCATGTCGCCGCCGACATAACCGATTTTTCTTATGGTTTGTCTGACGATTGACGGAATGTCAACGATAGCTTTTGATGTAACTTCTCCGGCTACAACGGCCATACCTGTAGTAACAAGCGTTTCGCATGCAACACGGGAATCCGGATCTTGTGCAAGCATTGCATCAAGTACAGAATCGGAAATTTGATCGGCAACTTTATCCGGGTGACCTTCTGAAACGGATTCAGATGTAAAAAGCACTCTTTCCATTATAACTCCTTAAAAAATGTTAATTTAATCTTGGTTAACAGTGAGTGGATAAAATACTTAAGATGATGGTGTTTGTTCAATCACGAAAGATGATTTTTGTAAAAAATCCTAAGATCCCTATTACTGTTAGAGATATAGCCATAATGACTGTAATCGACAGCATTAGGCTTGCAGTGTACATCGCAACCGGCAGATAAAAGTCGAGAATTAGTGCAAGTTTAACCTTCTGCCAAATAATGAATGCATATGTAGCGCAAATACAAAGATAGACTATCAATAGACCCGGCACCATACCTTTAAAATCATCACCGCTCGGGAACATGTGTCCGCCAATGGCAAGAGAGAGTCCGAAAAAGAGAACAATCTGCCACCATTGCATTGATTCAGCCTGAACGAAAAAGGCGTGAAGCAATGTAAGCAGATCTCCGCCAAGATAGGCGAAGAAGTCATAAAGACCGCCGGGAGTTGGAATTTTGAGTGTTGCAGGTATGCTGTTCAATGCTGGATAATGGAATTCAGGCATGAATATCTTTATGAGCAGCAGAAGGAGAGTTGTTCCTGCAATAATCGGGGCAATGCCGATAAAAAAGCAGCCAACACGCTGCCAAATGCTGTGCGTGTCATATGCGTGCTCTACGTATCCTAATCTGCCGTTATCGTTAGGAGAGAATAGTGAGAATTTTCTAATTTTGTGTCTGAAAATCAATGATGTTATAAGGTGGCTTAACTCGTGAATTGGTGTTCCGATTGCTGCAAAGGCAAGGTAGGGTATTCTGCCGAAACGTGTAAGAAGAATGTCGTCAATTCTGTCTTTCATAAGCCGGATGGCGATTCCGAAGATAATAAAAGGGGAGAAAAAAAAGAGAAAATAAAATACCGGCAGTAGTCCGAACTTGTAAAGATAATAGAATGCGCCTGCCATAACCCCTCTTGTTTAATAAAATACCCTCTCTTTAAAACATCTAAAGAGAGGGTGTGTCAAAATCGTTAGAAGTAAAAATGTACTGATGCTGAAGAGAGCAGGTTCAGGTCGCCAATTATGTCTACATTAAGACGGCTTTGCTCATCTTGAACAGATATTGGGCCGTTGCTGTAAACTTTAGTGTTCTTTTTAATGGCAACGTCGAAGCCATATTTGTATTCAAGCGAGAAGTTTGGGAAAATGAAAATTTCAGGTGCCATAAGAACCCGTAGGTGAACATCGAGTTTTCTTGGTGATTCTTCAGATTCAATGAAATCATTTTTTCCTGCAGTCTCGTCTAGCGTTTCTTTTTTAAAGTGGTTATCTGTAGCTGATACAACCAGACCTGCCATGCCATTTAAGTGAACTTTTTCGAAACGTCTGAAAACAAGTATGCCGTATGCTGCAGCTGTCCAGTCAATTTTTGCTTTATCTTCCTGGTATAATGTGTCCAAAGGGTTTGTTTCAGAGACTACGGGGTTAATTTTAGCTGAGTAATTGAGTCCTACAGCACCTTTAATTGCTATGTTATTGGAGAGACAGAGCTTGAAAGAACAGCCTCTACCGAGGTTGTCAGAAGTTCCATCGTTCAGCGCAACACCCTGTTCGAAACCGAATGCAAACTTTCCGCCGATTTCAGCCGCCTGAGCGGAGAATGCCAGTAGCCCAGCTACTGCAAATACTGTCAACTTTTTCATAATACTCCTTAGTTTTAGTTATGAGTTTTGATAAACAGCTTTAATTTATATAAGCTAACTGGATTTCTGCAAGTCTTAATCCGATAGGGTAGCCTGCAGCCTCTTTTTTGAAGCTTGTGATTACTTTTGACGCTCCAATGTAATCACCTTTCTTACGGCAGTAAAGCGCATTTGCATAACGGCACCATAGGGAGAAATTTTTCTTTTCACCATCTGCCCAGGCTGCGTCGCCGGTCATAGCCCTGGCAATCCAGGATGCTTCGTTTTGATCTCTGTATCTCGTGGTGATTTTTTTGTAAATCGCATCAGCGACTGGATCCGGTTGAGCTCTCTCCTGATAGGCAAAGGCTGTTCCCAGGAGAGCTATAGCAGCAAGATCTCTGTAATCACCGAAATTATCGACTACGAAACTATAGCATCGAATTGCATCATTTGTCTTACCCTGTGCACGATTTACTAAACCAAGTCCAAGCCATGATTCAGCGGTTGCTTTGGGCGAATTTCTTCTGTTGACGATTATTTTGTTGTAAAGCGTAACTGCTCTGTCAAACCCTCCGCAGGCTGCTTCGATATCAGCTTCGCGCACCTCAGCGATCGCTGCCTCGTTAATGTTGCCTGCCAAAACTCTCTTCATTTCTGCAAATTCAATACGTGCCTCAGGATAAGACCTCTTTCGCATAAGAGCATCGCCGTATGCAAGCCAGCCGGATGCGAAAAATTGACCATACTGGGCAAAATTACGGCTCAATAGTCTGATTGTTTTTTCTGCCTCTGAAGAATTTGCAGTGTCAAGATTGTTTGAAAGGTCAATTAGTCTGTTTTTATATGCAGCTATACGGCTGATTAGCACAGCTGAGTTTGGATATCGATCGCGAATCAGCAATAATGTCTTTTCAGTTTTTTCATCACTTCCCAAAATACTGTGGCATTCGGCAATTTCGTCAAGTGCCATCGGTATAATCCCATCAGGACCGCTTTTAAGTATTTTTTCGAATTCCGGGATAGCTTTTTCATGTTCTCCCATAGACATAAATGAGAGACCGATTTTAAACTGTGCAAGTCCGCTCATAGGATTATCCGGATACAGACTCACAATCCTTCGGTATTCTTCTATGGCATCGGCAAAGTAGCCTTTTTCAAAAAATCTTTCGGCTGTTTGTATAGGCCTTGTTTTTAAAGGCACCCCAAGTTGAAATAATTTAACGTTGCTTATGATGTAACCGGCATTGTCAGCATAAAAACCGAATCTGTTTTCGCTCTCACCTGAGATTGGTGAGAAATCATCGTATGAGAGCATAAGGTTGCCATCGATGAAAACTCTTATCGCAATATCTTCTTTTTCAAAACGGATACGGACAGGTTTTTTCTTGTCGATTTTGACGCCTTCAACAGCGTTGATAATATTTGAGCGATTTCTTTTTGACAGGTAAAGATTGCCTTCTGCAAATCTGAGTGAATACGCCTGGTCCGGAGCCGGTCCGCGAAGAAAAATTCCGAACTCTCTGTTTATCTCCCGATTTGACTCAAGATTGAACTCAATTCTTGCGTCACCGCTGAAGGTACCCTGCCAGGTTATATAAGTGTAGTCTTCTGCTGAAACCTGAAGTTTTCCCTCCGAACCGAGCCAGGGTGAGTCCATGTTCAAAAAACGGATAGTATCACCTGTTGAGCCCCAAAGCCCATGCCACTCGGAATCAATGTTTGTGTAAAAGGTAGACTTAAGATCAAAAGCCTTCCAGTCGGCCGTTTCCAAACTTCGTTGGTAATTGTAGTAAAAGATAAATAGTGCGAAAAATAGTACAACTGTAGAAACAATTGTTACAAGACCGCGACGGCGCTTGATCTTGCGGATTGCATTTTCGATGAAGCCAGGAGATCGTGCCTGTATAGGCTCGCCGGTTTGATATCTCTCAAGGTCAAGACGAAGTGCTCTCATTGTAAGATAGCGTTTATCAAGATCTCTCTCCAGGCACTTCATTACAATGACTTCAACATCGCGCGGAATCCAATCTGAAACGCGCCGGAGCGGACGGATTTCAGCATTAATTACATTCCATATTGTCTGCTGGTATCCGCGCTTATCGAAAAAGGGGTTTCGTCCAGTAAGAAGTTCGTAGAACATTACACCAAGAGAGAAAATATCGGTGCGTTCATCAACTCGGTTACCGCTTGCCTGTTCCGGAGACATGTACGAGGGAGAGCCGACAATTTCACCTGAAATCGTTATTGAAGTGTCTGCCTCACGCGCCTTTGCAAGGCCGAAGTCAATAAGCACCGGATGTGCATTGTCTTTCATGATAACATTATTCAGTTTGAGATCCCGGTGAATGATATTGCGGCCGTGTGCGTATTCAAGAGCATCTGCCATCTGGCTGATAATCTGGACAACCAGATACACAGTAGGCTCAAATTTCATTAGATATTTGTAAAGATTCAAGCCATCCAGAAATTCCATTGCTATAAAGTAAATGCCGGCATCTCCACCTACTTCAATAATCTTTACAATGTTGGGATGGTCAAGCTGGGCAACGGCCTTTGCCTCTTTCTGGAAGCGGTCTATGAACTTACTTTGCAATGAAACCGATGGAGGCAGCACTTTTAAAGCAACTTCACGATCAAGGCTGTGCTGTCTGGCTTTGTACACAATAGCCATACCGCCACGGTCAATTTCATGGAGAATGGTATATTGGCCTACTTTGGTTCCCGCCGCGAGTTTGGTTGTGTCCAACCTTCTTCTCGATGCGTCAGACCCCGCAGAATTTGGATCGATAACACTGCTCATATAACTGTAATATACTGCATTAACGTGAGATATGAACAACCTTTCTCATAAATGGTGGCATTCATATGATAGAAAAGTTATATTTATATATCCAGAGCAGTAAATTTGGAGAGGTCGCATAGTGGCTTAGTGCGCTGGTTTGCTAAATCGGTGTAGGTGTAACAGCCTACCGAGGGTTCAAATCCCTCCCTCTCCGTAAATTTTTCGGCCGCTTTCCCGAGTAAAAGGTAAAGCGGCCTTTTTCGTGGCAGATAATATGGCACCACTTCTACTACTTACCAGACCATTGCAAAGCGATTTCTATAGGCTCATGACTGATTACCTCAGCGGTTCTCATGCAGCAATTCTGGATACCTCTGTTAAAAATGGGCAGGGTGCTTCTTTCTCTTATGCTTTTCCCTTTGAACCATACGCAATAATAACAGCGCGACGAAGGCAATGTGCATTGACACTGAATGGTGTGACAGAACGTTTCGACAGCGACCCATTAGAACTTCTTGATACATATCTTAAAAAATGGAAAATGGATATTGAAAATCCTCCCGCCCCCTTTTTCGGCGGTGCACTGACTGTTTTCGGATATGAATTGCGTCATCTCTTTGAGAAACTAAAGCCTGACGGTTTGCGAAAGGACCGTTTTCCCGATCTATATGCTTCATTCTATGATGCTATAGTAATTTGCGATCATTCTGCCGGTACCGTTTCGTTGTGTGTTACAGATCCGGTCGGCCTTGGAAAAACGCATCTTGGGAAAAGGTTTGATGAGTGCAGGATAATGTTTGAGAAGATACTCGATAAACAGACTTCAGAGACGGGGAGTAATGTTTGCCGGTTTACAGCAGGATATCCTGTCTCAAATTTCACAATAGATTCATATTGCAGAGCAGTTCATGATGTGTTGTATCATATCAGGAATGGCGACATATACCAGGCAAATCTTTCACAGGCCTTTGAATTTGAGTTCAGCGGTGAGCCATTAGCTTTATATGAAAAACTAAGAGAGGCATCACCATCAGTATTTGGAGCATTCGTACGCATGGGCGGGCGTACGCTGATCTCATCGTCGCCTGAACGCTTTGTAAAGAAATGCGGCAGTAAGGTTATAACTTCACCAATTAAAGGAACCAGACCCAGAGGTTCAACACCCGAAGAGGACAGGCGTCTTGCAGTAGAACTGATGAATAGTGCAAAAGACAGAGCTGAGCTTTCTATGATCGTTGATTTGGAGCGTAATGATCTTGGACGTGTTGCAGTAGCTGGAAGTGTGGTTGTTAAGGAAAACCCTGTTCTAAATTCTCACGCAAATGTACACCATTTGTCTGCTAATATTGAAGCCGAACTAAAAGAGGGTAAAACTGCCATTGATATAATAAGAGCTACCTTTCCAGGCGGTTCAATAACCGGAGCCCCAAAGATAAGGGCGATGGATATTATTTCCAGGCTTGAACCAACTTCAAGGTCACTTTATACAGGCTCATTAGGCTGGATTTGTTTTAACGGTGATATGGATTCAAATCTGCTTATCAGATCGATTACAATAGAGGAATCTGCCGGACGTTTTCAGGTTGGGGGAGGTATAGTGGCAGACTCAAACCCCGATGCCGAATATCAGGAGACTCTTGATAAAGCGCGTGGTATTTTAAAAGCACTAGGATGCAAAGAAGGAGACATATATGGCTAAAATGTGGACATCAAACGGGATAACTGAACCTGAAATGGCGACTGTGCCTGTTCTTGATAGAGCGGTTCTTTTCGGTGCTGGTGCATTTGAAACTCTACGCAGTTACGATTATAAATATTTCCGGCTTGATGAACATATTGAAAGGTTTTTCAGGAATCTGAAAATACTGGATATAAAAATCGCTCTTGATGCATCAGGAATAAAAAAGGCTTTAAATGAAACAGTAAGGTTGGATGGTAATCCTGATTCAAGAATAAAGTTTTTGGCTACTGCAGGTGCGGAAGGGGCAGAACAGGGGCTCTTTTTCATTCATACAGAAAAGTTAGTTCCATTTCCGGAAAGATATTATCAGAGTGGTGTAAAACTGATTACGTCTGAACTTATACGCAATGAATCAAACATAACAACAACGCTGAAATCGCTGGCATATCTGGATAGCTGGTGGGCGAGAGAGGAAACCAAGCGTAAAGGCGGCGATGAAGGTCTGTTTCTGAATACAAAAGGAATGCTGTCTGAGGGCGCAAGTTCAAACATTTTTATTGTCCGTGAAAGTAAGGTAATAACACCATCTCTTGATCAGGGTGTGTTGCCCGGGGTTACCCGTTCATTCGTCCTTGAATTGGCTGGCTCCATGGGATTTCAGACAGAGGAACGGTTGGTCGCACCAAATGAAATGTTTGAAGCAGATGAGGTGTTTATTACTGCGTCAATAAAAGAGATAATGCCTGTCTCTTTCGTTGACGAAAGAGCAACAGGCCGCAGTCGTAAAATCACTGAAGATCTGCACAAAAGCTACCGAAAGAAACTGCCTGAGCTGTGTAATGTAATAATCTAATTCCTATATCTTCTCCGGAGTTATGCCCCAGATGTCTTTAGCGTATTCGCTTACTGTTCTATCGCTTGAGAACTTTGCCAGGCGGGCGACATTTAAAATAGAGCTCTTTGTCCATTCGTTGCCTCTGGCATAATATTCATCCACCTTGTTCTGCGCATCCACGTAAGAGCGGAAGTCGGCAAGAAGCAGAAAGTGGTCCGAGCCAAGTAGCGTATCAACAATGGGTCTAAAGAGATTTGTGTCTCCATTCGAAAAACGGCCATTTCCTATGTCGTCAACCACTGCTTTCAGTTCAGTATCAGCTTCGTAAATAGGATAAGGGTTATATCCCCATTTTTTCTTTTCCGCGACCTGCTCAGCAGTAAGGCCGAAAAGGAAGAAATGTTCTGCACCGACAGATTCTCGAATCTCAACGTTTGCTCCGTCCAGCGTTCCGATAGTCAGTGCACCATTAAGAGAGAGTTTCATGTTTCCAGTTCCCGAAGCTTCTGTACCGGCGGTTGATATCTGTTCTGAGAGGTCAGCTGCAGGAATAATCTTCTCAGCAAGGGAAACGCTGTAGTTTGGAAGAAAGAGAACTTTGAGTCTACCGTTGATGGCTATATCGTTGTTTACGACATCGCCTACATTGTTAATTAGCTTGATAATAAGCTTCGCCATATAATAGGCAGGAGCAGCTTTTGCACTGAATATTACCGTTCTTGGAAGAAGTTTTTCGCCGTTTTTCAGGCGACGGTAACGGGCAATGACCTGCAGAACATTAAGAAGCTGCCGTTTGTATTCGTGCAGTCTCTTTATTTGAGCGGTGAGTAAAGCGTCAGGAGAGATCGTTATTCCCATCGTATCTTCAATATGTTTCGCGAGTCTGAGTTTGTTCTGCTTTTTAGCTTCACGCCATGCTTTGCAGAATGCAGCATCATCTGCGAGATGCTCCAGTTTTTTCAGTTCGGTGAGATCTGTAATCCACTTTGTTCCGATATGCTTTGAGATAAGTGTCGTCAAATCAGGATTGCAATTGTTCAGCCAGCGACGGGGAGTTATACCGTTAGTCTTATTGTTGAATCTTGACGGATAAAGCATGTAGAAGTCTGGAAGCACATGGAGTTTCAATAGCTCTGTGTGGAGCTGTGCAACACCATTGATTGAGTGGCTTCCGACTACAGCTAAATGGGCCATTCTGACAGTTTTTTCACCACCCTCTTCGATAATAGATACTCTGTGAAGTAAATCTTCTTTGCCCGGGTATCTTTTCTTAACTTCTTCTAGGAAGCGGTGGTTGATTTCATAGATAATACTCATGTGTCGCGGTAAAAGGCGTTCCATGAGGGTTACTGGCCACTTCTCAAGTGCTTCAGGCATGAGTGTATGGTTTGTGTATCCGAAAGTGTTGATGCAGATTTTCCACGCCTCATCCCAGCCCAGCTCTTCCTCGTCAAGAAGAAGACGCATGAGTTCAGCCACTGCAAGGCTTGGATGGGTATCGTTCATCTGAATAGCCACTTTGTCAGAGAACATTTTAAAATCGCTATGATGTTTACGGTATCTGCGAAGAATGTCCTGTAAAGAGGCGGAAACAAGGAAAAACTCCTGCTTCAACCTAAGTTCACGTCCCTGGGAAATATTGTCATTTGGATAAAGCACGCGGGAAAGTGTTTCGCTCAGTGCACTGTCTTCAACAGCTTTGAGATAGTCTCCGGTCTGGAAGTTTGAAAGGCTGAATGATTCTACCGCTCTGGAAGCCCAAAGGCTTAGCGTGTTTACTGTGCGGTTGCCGAAACCTGGAATAGGCATATCGTATGGCATAGCAAGTACATCGGTTGTATCAACCCAGCGGTGGCGTGTTTTGCCGCCTTCGTGGGAAATTGAGACTCTGCCACCGAATTTTACTCTGAATGTGTTTTCAGGACGTTCAGTCTGCCACGGGTTGCCGGTTCGAAGCCATTCGTCCGGCTCTTCAACCTGATAGCCGTCTGAAATTCTCTGGTGGAAAATTCCGAAGTCATAACGGATACCGCAGCCATATGCTGGGTATCCGAGGGTAGCTAGTGAATCTATGAAACAGGCAGCCAGTCGTCCAAGACCGCCGTTACCAAGTCCCGCATCGGCTTCGTGATCTTCAAGTGCTTCAATGGAGAAACCTGCTTCTGAAAGCAGCTTACGGCATTCATCGTAGAGGCCAAGGTTCATTAGGCTGTTGCCCAAAGTACGACCCATTAGGAATTCCATGGAAAGGTAGTACACACGCTTAACATCGCGATCGTAATAAGCCCTTTGTGTTTCAATCCATCGCTCAATAATCTGATCTCTCACAGCCAGGGCTAGAGCCTGATATGCATGTGAGGAGGTAATGTTGTATCTGTCTTTAGCAAGACTGAATTTCATGTGGTAATAAAAGGAGTCTCTAAGGTTCATTACCGCTGCTTCGTCCGGTATTGATGCCTTTTCAGCCACTGGTGCCTTTTTTACAGCCTTCTTTGTTGCCATTGTATAAAACCCCTTTTTATGTAATATTACCCATTTTTGTTTGACTTGGAAATATACAGAGTTTACAGGTAGACTGCATAGGGGAAAAGGAGATTGTCAGCAGTGATGTGTGGAAACCCCAGTTTGCGCTGTTCAAGAAAGGTTCCGTGACAGTCGGAACCGCCTGATATCATTAGCTTGTTTTTTCTGCACCAACGAACCATCTCATCTGTTGTTTTGGCATCAGCAGATGGGTGGTGGCATTCTATTCCGGAAATTCCTATCTCTTTCCAGTAGTTAAGATCATCGGTGGAAAATTGACCGTAACCTGTATAACCCGCAGGGTGTGCAAGGAATGAATGCCCCCCTGCGCTTTTTATGATATCTATAACTTTGTCTACCGTAGGTATGGGCGCTGTTGCTCCGCTTTCTACTCCATAAGGGAAAAATCGTGACGGGTGACTGATTACCCCTTTATCCATAAGGTAGCTGACAGCCTTAAAACCGCCGCGGGATGGTTCATGAGTATATGCGCGATACTCGTCCATGTCTATCAACGAAAACCTGCTGCTCATAAAGTCGATTACAGCTTCATACCAAATGTAAGCAGCGGCAGTATTCGCTTTGGCAAGATCATGTATGGCGCGGTTGTCAGGATCGTATCCGTACCCGAGGATGTGATACACCCTGTCTTTCCGATAACCAGCAAACTCCACACCGCGGATATAAACCATCCCTTCCGGTTTTTGGAGCTTTTCCATGGCGAGTGCGCCGGCAACAGTGTCGTGGTCTGTAATAGAGAAAAGGGTAATGCCGGCAGACTTAATCCGCTCTAAAAGTTCCTCAACACTCCAGGTTCCATCGCTGAATCTAGTGTGGATATGGAGATCGCACTTATCAGTCTTCTGCACCGTACAGCTTATAATAATCGGTTATTTTCTCATCCATTGCTTTATCGATATACACTTTGCCATTTACGTCGCGGTTAAGAAGAGTGGAACGAACCTCTTGCATGTCGACAATTGCAGTTGTTTTCATTTTGTAAGTATCGCGTATTTCAGCAAGGGCACTTCTTTTCCCTTGGCCACGTTCCATTCTGTTTACAGATACAATGAGGCCTGCGAGTTCAATGTCGGCTGCTGCTTTTAGAATGGGCACTGTTTCCTGAATCGAGGTTCCAGCTGTTGTGACATCTTCGATAATCAAAACTTTGTCTCCGGCTTTCAGTTTCGCTCCAACAAGAAGCCCTCCTTCGCCATGATCCTTGGTCTCTTTGCGATTAAAGCAGAAGCCTATGTCTTTGTTGTAAAGTTTGTGCAAAGATGATGCTGCTGCAACGGCTAGAGGTATACCTTTGTAGGCAGGTCCAAAAATTACATTGAAATCAAGTCCAATGTCGCGAGCAATGGCGTGGGCGTAGAAATCGCCAAGACGAGTTATCTGTGACCCTGTTTTGTAATTTCCGGTATTGATAAAGAAAGGGGTTTTCCGACCACTCTTTGTTGTGAAGTCTCCAAACTTAAGCACTTCCGCCTCGAGCATGAATTCAATGAAATTCTGTTTGTATGCTTCCATCTGTTCTCCGTTTAAATGTTTATCAGATTAAATATACTTGATTTAGTATTGTTTTGTCCTCCTGTTTAATGATCTTTATTACATAAATCAGCTATATTGGCCTACGGAGGAAAATTATGTGCGGCCGTTTTTGTTGTGCATGCAGTAAAGAAAAGATTGCTGATAGGCTGGGGGTTCAGGTTGATCCTGCACAGTATTCAATTACATACAATGCTGCTCCTACGCAAACGCTTCC
>JAEUSG010000757.1 GCA_016788315.1 Fibrobacterota bacterium
AACTTAAAAGCACCCCCAGAGCCAGCAACAAAACTGCTGTTCCATGGGGCTCAGTCATCACCATTACTCTATATTAAACATTCTGCCACGAAGGGCCATCTTTAAGTTTGTAGAGCATTTCACCAGCTTTAGCAACAAAAAGAATACCTTTGTCTTCTTTGTTTTTATAGTCGTCAAGGTTGATTAATTTCGGATCCATGTAGCCAAGATTGATTTTTTTACAGCGCTCTTCAGGTACGCCTGTCGCCAGAACAACACTTACACGAGGCTTCTCAACACCATTCTCAAACGTACCTATACCACGAACGTGGGTTGAATGAGCTATAACACCGCGTGGAACACCTTCAAATTTATCCATCTGTTTAGAGAAATAATCACGCGTATGGTAGCCTATTTTGTCAAGCACCTTACCATGTGTGTATGAAATTTCAGTTACATGAGGTGCATAGATAATCAATGTTCCGCCATCGGCAACAACCGGCTCAAGTTTGTACATGCATTTTCCAGCAGTCCAGATATCATCATACATTTTAGGCGCACACGAGAGAACTGTGTGGAATGGTTTATCCATATAGCAGATATGGAGCTGGTTTGAAAGGTCGGCTGCAGCGCCCCATGCCTCTTTTGCTTCGGCAGCATACAGACCGGCAATTTCACCATGGTCAACTACATATGTAAACGCAAATTTTGGTTTCTGAACCATGTCGGCGCATAATTCAACAACTTTTCTGACCGCAGTCATCTTATTGCCAATTATTTTCGGATTGGTCATAAGTGCGCCAAGCCAATGGAAGAAGTCGATAATTTCAGCTGCTGCGATTCCTGGGAATAAATATTTGTTACCACCGGAAAAACCAACCACTTCATGAGGAAACACTGGGCCGCAAATAACAAGTAGATCATAATCCATAACCATCTTGTTAATTTCTACCGGAACATCTTCACTCAGGATTCCACCGCTAATCTCTTCGACCTGTGCTTTTTTAAGCGTGCCGACTTTAATATTCTTTGCAGGATCTTTAAAATCATGATTAAATACGCCGAACTTTCCGTATTTACTTTTGAGTTCTTCAGGGGTGACTGCGAAATGTTCGCAAATCATCTCTTCGGTCATCGGCATATGGGTTCCAAGCGCAATCAGGAAATCAAGCTTAGCCGCTTTTGCGCCTATTAAATCGCAGAATGCTCTGAAAAAGATTGGCACTGGACCGCTTCGTGTGTGATCTGGATAAACTGCCAATATTTTCTTGTTGTCAAAAGTACCTTTTGCAACTGCCTCTTTAACTATTGAACGCACATCCTCTTCCGAAAGATGCATTCCCTTGGAACCCTTGCCTATGACCATAAGTCCTCCGGATTTTACTAAAATTAAATATTAAAACCTAAATATGCTCCATCGACAGGAACAGTAACGCCTGAAACGAAAGAGGCTGCTTTGTCTGACATGAGGAAAAGAACAGCACCCATCATTTCGTGTGCTTCACCGAAACGGCCAAACGGTGTGTGACCAAGAACGGCCTGACCGCGTGCTGTCGGAGTGTTGTCCGGATTAAGGAGCAGAGCACGATTCTGGTCGGCAACAATGAATCCCGGGGCGATTGCGTTAGCGCGAATACCGTGAGGAGCAAGTTCTTTAGCCTGAGCCACAGTCTGATTCATTACGCCAGCTTTTGCAGCTGAATATGCATATACGCCGGAAAGCGGGTTGTAGCTTGCCATAGAAGCGATATTGAGAATTGTTCCTTTGATCTTATTTTCAATCCAGTACTTCGAGAAATACTTTACTGGAAGAACACAGCCGGCGAGAAGGTTTAATTTAAGAACAAATTCAAAATCTTCTGCCTTTACATCCTGCAATGTAGCTTTGCCGCGATTTCCGCCGGCGCCATTGAGAAGCATATCCACTTTACCGAAAATTGTTACAGACTTTGCAAGAGCAGCCTGTAATGACTCTTCGTCCATAAGGTTTACCTGAACGGATGAAACACGTTTCGCATCGCCGCACTCTTTAGCGAGGATAGCAACTTTTTCGTCAAGAGCTTCCTGTCTGATGTCCCAAAGAATTACATTTGCGCCGGCCTTTGCAAGAGCTGAACCCATCTGGCTGCAGAGAACTCCGCCGCCGCCTGTAACTACTGCTGTTTTACCTTTAAGACCGAACATGTCATTTAAATAATCCACTTTAATCTCCTTAAATTTTTAAATACGTTTGAAAGAAAAAACCTCCCCCACCCTTACGGATTGAGGAGGCATAAATCATTTACAATTATCCATCCGCATACTTATACAGTGTATGTTGAAGCGGAAACATTACCGCCGCGACCGGTCCAATTTGTATGAAAGAACTCCCCACGCTTTTTGTCGGTACGCTCGTACATGTGAGCACCGAAATAGTCACGCTGAGCCTGCAAAAGGTTAGCCGGAAGGCGGGCACTGCGATAACCATCAAAGAAAGCGAGTGCAGATGAGAAAGCTGGCATTGGAACACCTGTCTCAACAGCCTTAACAACAACGCGTCTCCATGCATCCTGATAGTTAACGATGATCTTTGTAAAGTGGT
>JAEUSG010000798.1 GCA_016788315.1 Fibrobacterota bacterium
GAATAAATTAAAGTTTAGAGAGTATGGTAAAGGCTTGGCAAGCCATCTTACCAAGCCTTTATTTCTTACTTCTTGTGTTCCAACTGATTACTCCAATTTTCGCACATTTTAGACATAACACCATGTAAAACATGCATACTTTCAAGGGCTATGGACTCTTGCTCAAAAAGAGTCTCCATCTTCCTTAAATTCTTTTCTAACTCTTCTAAAAAGTAGCGAAAATTGTGTATGGTAGGATCAGTCATGATCAAGCCTCCTAACTAGGTTTGGTTGTGATTAGCAACGTGTGGGCCTGAACACCCATGCGTTGCGCTTGATAAGCTTATATCATTCCTGATTGCCTGGCAATTATCTCTCGTTATCCCTTATTTTGTCTTCTTTTCTCTTATTTTTATTCAACCATTCAGATAACTGCTTAGAGCTTGAAAGTATTTCTTGAGGAATCCTCAGTCCTTTTTTATCAGACAAAAATTGAGCAAACTCGAGTTGTCTTTGACTTGGCTCTAGATCCTTTATGACCTTCTTCCATCATACGTGCTGCTACGGAGTTGATCTCCAAAACCCTAGTTTCAGGTACCCAAACTTGAACGAGTTTAAGATGACGTGCTCTCATTTTTTCCATATGTTTTCTTTTTCGGTCTGTGCTTGTTTTATCCATTTATTTCCTCACCCTCTCTTGTTACCGTAACATATTTTTGACTTTAGGCAGAAAGCGCTAATTTAGCTAATGATCGCGTTGCCGTTTTGGGCAACGCATATTGCGTATGTCAAAAAATTCTCCGAATTTATCTTCTAACGCCTTCAGCGGTTTTCTCTGCCTTACTCACATCCCTGCTTATGAAAATTTCCCTGTAGTCCTTCCACCCCTCTCAGCATTTTCTTCTGAGGTTGCGTTTGACAAAAAAATCTTCTCGAGCTCGTGTCTTGGTCTGAGGTGCTTGCACCAAAGAGCACAAACTCGAAGAGTTTGTATAAGCGCGCGCGTGCGTGCGTGTCTAAAATCGACATGACCTCCTTCTATGATTTGTGTGTAAAGCGGATGAGTCTGTTCTGATGAAATTAGAAAATTCCTAAAAGCGAATTTAGCAATAATTTAATAATCTCTTTGTATGGCCCTACAGCTATCAAAAGTTCCTTGAGACTTTAAACATCTTGCTCATAGTTAATAGGTATAGGTATTGTTATACTTTTTTCACATGCAGCAGGAAGCTGCTAGATAGACTGATTCTTGACAGATTGCATTTAGTGCCTACAATGAGCCTGTGAGGACTAGTTGAGGAAATATACAAAATATTTACAAAATAATAAATACTACATGAAAAATATAAGAAATATTATATTGTTGCTTGTTTTTACTATTGTTAATAGTTTTCCGGCATTTACTATGTATATAGATGATGAAATAGAGAGAAAAGCAACATCTAGAAGAATAGTTGACTCTCCAGATATTTACATCGAATCTTCGAAAATAGAGTGGTTAGCAGATGGAATATATATCTTTTGTGCTAGGTTCTGTAAATTCATTACTTGCCAAAAAGATCATTTATTGTTTTGACTTGAAAGGAAAGTTGACATGTCAAAGAGACTTCTGAAAACAATAGCTGTAGCTAGTACTATCATTTTTACATTCTTTGGCAGAATCGAGACGACGGTTGCAGTGACGTGGCGAAATGCTCTGGATGACATGGACAAATGGAATGCTAGAGTTGTTTCACTCAACCACATGAGAAATCACTTGGGGCTACGAGATAGTGATTTACCGGATAGGGATCATGACTACCGGGAATACATACAGCAGGCAGGCATGGAGCATTGTACTCAGTGCAGGACAGAGTTTGAAATAACCAACCGCACTTACCCTTGTGAAAGGGTAGACGCGTCATTACGGTTGCCGATTCCTGAGACTCCTAGGAGACAACCCATTCAGTCAATGCCTTTACTTTCAGTACCAATTTCGCCAGGAACATTTCCATCTGAAGAGTCTTCCACGTGTTATTGTGGTGCACGTTTCAAGAAAGATAACATCTATGTTAACTATGAAGATGGGGACCATTATGGGAGCGTCGGTCCAAGACTATGTATAGGTCCAACTTGTGAGTATAGAGACAACAAACTAGAAACCACGCAATGGACTTATTGCCCATCTTGCATAGATTGCATCGCAGAACCCCTGGGTCCCG
>JAEUSG010000808.1 GCA_016788315.1 Fibrobacterota bacterium
CTAGTTGGGATTTCCCCTTCTTATATAACTCGCGGATATGCAGCAGATCCTTCTCGTAACGCCCATCCTTAAAATCTGCGAAACTCCACTTAAATGGGGTGAAGTGACCTTTTTCGTAGTGCAGGATCATATCGGCCCACATACCCTCGTTCAGGTATATTTTGTAGGGGCCCCGCTTGGTGGAGGCCAATACAACTTTATCCACATCTATGTAACCGGAATCAATGTTTACAGTTCTTCCTGCGCCAAGTTTTTTTAGCCGCTCCTCAATGATTATAGATTCTCTTTTTATATCACCAAGGCGGGATGCATCCTGCAATCTTCTGAAAGAGACCAGAATCCGCTTAAGATCGGCACCCATTTCACCGGAATAATAGTCAGTTACATCGAATGGCTGGGGTTTGCTTACGGAGTCGGCATCACCCCACAGACCCGAAAGCTGTGAAATCGCTTCACTCAGGGCCGGTTCGTCCCGGTACAGAATTGCTGCAAATACTTTAACTGGCTCTTTCATTAGATCGAGAAGATGGATTATTTTCTATATTCTCAGCAAGTGTTTATAAGAACAGGGGATTTTTTGATGAAATATGAAGCAGTTATCGGACTTGAGGTGCATGCGCAGCTTCTGACAGAAACCAAAATATTCTGCAGCTGCCCAAATAAGTTTACATCTGATAATAACAGACATATTTGCCCGGTCTGTTCAGGTATGCCGGGTGTATTACCCGTTCTGAATGAGCGGGCTGTAAGACTTGCTGTCCTAATGGGATTTGCAACCGACTGTTCAATTAAACAGAATAGCGTATTTGCCCGTAAAAACTATTTCTATCCGGACCTTCCAAAAGCGTATCAGATTTCACAATATGACAAACCTATCTGCTCTGCAGGTAAAATAGAGATAACTCTTCCGGATAAGAGTAAAAAAACAATCCGCCTTAACAGAATTCATCTTGAAGAGGATGCCGGAAAGTCAATTCACGACCGTAGTCCTGATGAAACTTTTGTAGATTACAACCGATGCGGTACTCCGTTGATTGAAATTGTTACCGAGCCCGATTTACGCACTCCTGCTGATGCTGCAGCATATCTTACAAAGATTCGTCAGATGGTCAGGTATCTCGGAGTTTGCGATGGCAATATGGAGGAGGGAAGCTTGCGTTGCGATGCCAATGTTTCTATCCGTCTAATAGGTGAGAGTAAGCTTGGAACAAAGGCTGAACTTAAGAATATGAACTCAATCAAACAGGTTGAGAAGGCTATTCAGTACGAAATTGACAGACAGATAGAGGTTGTGGAGTCCGGCGGAAAAATTGTACAGCAGACCCTTCTTTGGGATCCCGATAAGGGCGAAGCGCGTCCAATGCGCAGCAAAGAGGATGCTCATGATTACCGCTAT
>JAEUSG010000829.1 GCA_016788315.1 Fibrobacterota bacterium
AAATATATTTAACAGACAATCATGGACATGGAGTTTTTATGAAGTTTACAAAAGTTAACGGATCACACAAGGCTGACATCAAAATCTACGCACTAAGCACATGCGGATGGTGTAAGAAGGCAAAACAGTTCCTAAACGAAAAAGGAATTGCCTATTCTTTTGTCGATGTTGACCTGCTTGACGACGACGAAAATCTTACAGCTATGGAAACTGTAAAAAAATGGAATCCGGCCGGCTCCTTTCCTACCATTGTAATTAACGACAGCAAAGGATTACGCGGTTTTAATTCATCTGATCTTATGAAAGCAATTGAAGGATGAAAAAAGAGATAATAATTGACGAAAGCGAAATTGACAAAGCTCATCGCAGACTTATCAGCGACATCGAGGATACTGGATATAATTTAAATCCCGATCGTGATTTCACCCGAGAACTCATACGCGGCCTTCTAATTAATGAAAGACGGTACGGATACTGGGCCTGTCCCTGCCGTATTGCCGGCAAGACCCAGGCGGAAGACCTTGACATTATTTGCCCCTGTGACTACAGAGACCCCGATTTGGATGAACATGGAATGTGCTATTGCAGCCTTTATGTTTCAAAAGATGTTCTATCGGGAAAAATTGAACCTCACTCCATTCCAGAAAGAAGACCACCGAAAAATTCAGCTCCTAAATCCGAGGACTCTTCAGTAGCAGTTCCGGCTTCAGCTTCTCCTGCAAAAAAGCTTTCATACCCGGTCTGGCGTTGCAAAGTCTGTGGATATCTCGCAGCTAGAGAGCATCCTCCGGAAATATGTCCAATCTGCAAGGCAACAAAAGAGCGCTTCGAAGTGTTCATGTAAATGACAAAAATGTTTTCACTTTGAAACACTTTCTAAAGCTAACAAAAGCCAGTTTTTCACAATTCGAGTAGAATCAATGCCCTGCTGTTTATGGGCATGCATATTGATATTTCTTTATTATGAAAGGAATATAAATATGGACTGGAATAAACTAACCGATATGGCTACCGCAGCTTTGAATGATTCAAAACTGTTGGCTGTTAACCGCAATCACCAGGAGATTGAGCCTGAACATATTGCCTATTCACTGGCTGTCCAGAAAGATGGTCTTGTTCCTGAAATTTTCGCGACGCTGAACATTGAAATAGGCAAATTCGTTTCCTATGTTGACAATTTACTTAAACGAAAACCAATAGTGTCCGGAGGAGCAAGCCAGCCGGCATTAAACCGTCTTTCTCAAAAGATTGTCACCTCAGCATTTGAATATGCAAATAATGGTAATGACGCCTTTGTATCAACGGAACACCTTTTAGCTGCAATCGCAGAAGGGGCAGAAGGCGATTTTAAAGCAGTAATCACAGGATTAGCACTTACAAAAAAATCAATTCTTGAAACAGCCAGAAAGCTGCACGGAAACAAACCTGTAGACGCCTCCAACCCTGAAGCACAGACTAATACACTTAAGAAATATGCAATAGATCTGACCGAAGCTGCACGCAAAAGAAAACTTGACCCGGTAATTGGACGTGACGCAGAAATAAGGCGTACAATGCAGGTTCTGCTGCGAAGGACAAAAAACAATCCTGTACTTATCGGAGAACCCGGTACCGGCAAAACAGCTATTGTTGAGGGACTTGCGCAACGCATGGTTTCCGGCGATGTACCAGAGGGCCTAAAGGACAAAAAGCTTCTTGCACTTGACATAGCCTCTCTGCTCGCAGGAGCAAAATTCAGAGGAGAATTTGAGGAGAGGCTAAAAGCCGTTCTTAAAGAGGTGGAATCTGCTGAAGGTTCCATTATTCTATTCATTGACGAGCTGCATACACTTATGGGAGCCGGAGCTGCCGAAGGTGCAGTAGATGCGGCAAACATGCTGAAACCAGCTCTCGCCCGCGGTCAACTGCATTGCATCGGAGCGACAACCCTGAACGAATATCAGAAACATATTGAGAAAGACGCTGCATTTGAACGCCGTTTCCAAAAAGTCTACGTACCTGAGCCTTCTGTTGCAGATACAATCTCCATTCTGCGCGGACTCAAAGAGCGTTACGATGTTCACCACGGCGTCAGGATTCAGGATAACGCAATCGTAGCAGCTGCTGTGCTCTCGAACAGATACATTGCTGACCGCTTTCTGCCGGATAAAGCAATAGATCTTGTCGACGAAGCTGCATCCAGACTTAAAATGCAGATAGAATCACTTCCAACAGAGATTGACGAAAAACAGCGACAGCTGACCAGACTTAAAATTGAATCACAGGCCCTGGGCAAAGAGAGCGACAAGAGTTCCAAAGAACGCCTAGAAGAAAACCAAAAAAAGATACTTTCTGTTGAAAATGAGCTGGCAGTCCTTAACGGCAGATGGCAGAGGGAAAAAGCAATCATAAAAGGGATTCGGGACATTAAAGAGCAGCTGGACATATTAAGAGATGAAGAAAAATCTCTTGAACAAAAAGGGGAATATACAGCTGTTTCTGAGATAAGATATGGAAAAATACCGGAGCTGGAAAAGAAACTTGAAAAGATGAACAAAGAATATGCAGCTTTCCCTGCCGGAGAAAGATTGCTTAAAGAAGAGGTGGATGAAGAGGACATAGCGCGTGTAGTCTCAAGCTGGACAGGCATACCTGTTAACAAAATGCTATCAAGCGAAAGCGCTAAATTATTGAATGCAGAGAATGAACTCAAGAAAAGGGTCGTTGGTCAGGACAAAGCTGTTAAAACTGTATCCGATACACTTCGAAGAGCACGTGCAGGAATACAGGACGAGAATCACCCTCTTGGAACATTTCTTTTCCTCGGGCCAACCGGTGTAGGAAAAACGGAACTGGCAAAATCTCTTGCCGATTTCCTCTTTAACGATGACAAGGCTATGATCCGTATTGACATGTCGGAATACATGGAAAAACATTCTGTTGCAAGACTTATCGGCGCTCCTCCGGGCTATGTCGGTTATGAGGAGGGAGGTCAACTCACGGAAGCCGTCAGGAGAAGACCATATAGCGTCATTTTGCTTGACGAAGTCGAAAAGGCCCACCCGGAAGTACTTAACACTCTCCTACAGGTGTTTGATGACGGCAGACTTACTGACGGCAAAGGTCGTCATGTTGACTTTAAGAATTCACTTATAATCATGACGAGCAATCTGATTATCAATAATGACGCTGACAAATCAACAGATCTCTTTCTTAGAACAGAGCTTAGAAAGTGGCTTAGACCGGAATTTATTAATAGAATAGATGAAATACTCCTCTTTAATAAACTTTCACAAAATGAGACAGTACATATAGCTGAAATTCAGTTCAACCGACTGATTAAACGTCTTGAGAGCAGAAATATCCGTCTTACAATAAATAGTTCCGTATATAAAACTATTGCTGAAAGAGGTTTTGATCCCGAATATGGAGCACGCCCTTTAAAACGGCTTATACAGCAGGAGGTTGAGAATTTTCTATCTGAAGCCATTCTTTCCGGCAAAATCAAAGAGGGACAAAGTGCAAACCTTATTTACGATGATGGCTACAAGTTATATTATGAGTGAGGAGCAAATTAAATGAAAGTATTAGCAATATCAGGCAGTCCACGAAAAGAGAGTAACACAGTAATTCTATTAAATAAAGTTCTTGAGCCGATAAAAAAGGCTGGCATTGAGTGCGAACTTATGCCCTTGTCCGGCTTGAAGATTTTTGGCTGCACAGCCTGCACGGGAT
>JAEUSG010000830.1 GCA_016788315.1 Fibrobacterota bacterium
GGAACAGCAACAGATGACGTTTCAGCTGTTGATTCCGTTGAAGTTGCGATATTCTCACCGGATTCAAGTGTATGGTGGCACAATGGTTCGTGGAATCCAGGAATCTATTGGAACAAGGCAACGGGTACAGCAAACTGGAATTATACCAACACACCTGGAATTGGCGTAGGTGATATTTATTGGGTAATTGCGCGTTCTTATGATGCTACTGGTAAAGTTTCTGATCCTGACACAAACAAATTTGTCTTTGACAATGTACAACCCATAACATCAATCACAAGCCCGGTAAATAGCACTATTTATAACGCGTCTCCATCTTTTGCTGGTACTTCAACTGATCCAGCTTCTGGAATTAGAGTTGTTGAAGTAAAGATTTGCAATACAACAGATTCTCTTTTCTGGGATGGTGTTTCATGGACTGGAGCACCCGTTATCGATACAGCTACAGGCACTGCAACATGGAACTATACGATGCCATCTTTGACAAACGGAAAGAGCTATTCGGTTACATCCAGAGCAATTGATTCGGCAGGCAACACAAGCTCATTTGTAACAGACATTATTTTTTCAATTGATGCCACAGCACCATCCGCAACACTCTCCTCTTCTGCACCGGCAACTGTTGGCTCTACACCATTTTCCGTAACCGTTGATTTCAGCGAGCCTGTTTCATCGTTCACTCTAGCAAATATCACTGTAGTAAATGGAACAAAGACTAATCTTGTCAATACTATGACAGATCAGCAATGGACTTTTGACGTTACCCCTACAGCAGATGGTGCTGTTTCTATTGACATACCTGCAGCTGCGGTAAATGATTTCGGAAGTAACCCAAATACTGCTTCCAATACTCTTAGTCGGACAGCCGATATGACCCCGCCTGTTTCTGCTGTAACTACACCTGTCCCAGGAAGTTCAGTAGCTAATGTGTCCTTCGTTGGTGGTACCGCATCTGACGCGAATGGTATTACGCTTGTACAATTGGCTATTATTGACACAACAACGGGCAACTAT